>CALIRC010000048.1 GCA_938044295.1 Minisyncoccota bacterium | reverse complement strand
GATTTGTGGTATTGATCAGGCAATGCAAGCTGGCTTGCCAGCCAATTTGGCGTTGGAAATAAAGGATAGATTTCAGAAGAAAACTGCACAATTTTGTGTCTTCAACCCGCATGACCAAAGTCACTACTGGGAGGATGCTTTTACTGGGAATGTTTTTGGAATACAGGCATTTGATGTAGTGGTATAAGAATACGCAAAAATGGTATGTGAGACAGTGTCAAATGACCTGTCTCACATATCACAACTATTTCATGATATATGCAGCTTTTGGCTGTTTTTTTTATGTACTAAATAGTGTCTTTTTGTGAAGAGTAACTATAAGCATATCAGGAGTGACTAGATAGTACGAAAAACTTACTACTGCGGTAAATAGTGGCTGAGATTTCTTCACTACTTCCCATCCTTTGTTTGCCCTTACATGTACTTACGCTGTGGTTGCAATGTGACTGTAGCACATCAACTGTGTGGCTTTTAGTACTTTTATCATAGAGAAATGTATTTTACAAAGTATCCAAAATTTAGAGTATTTTATAAAAAATGTCCCACAATAAACATATATGCTAGTTAGTACTACATTTTTTTTCTTAGCTAGACAATTGATGACATTATTACTTCATTCACTAGAATTGAATCTCCAAACTGGACTTCAATCCTTTTGATGCTTATGTACACCACATACTCTGGTGTTCCGTAGCTAGAAAATATAGCTTCTTATTCGTTCCAATTCATTCTATCTGTGGTTTTTTCTGTGGTGGAAAACTGTATTGTGAAATCCTCAGAGTCGGTAGAGGATGATCGTTTGTTGCCTAAGTGGTACCGCTACTTAGTACAGGTTTAGAATCAATATTTGTAGTTTTTTCAATGAAAAACAGGCAAGTACTGATCAGTATTGCCTGTGAAGACCTCTGAACATACTCAGAAGGAATTACTGCTAATAATTGAATGAGATGTATAGGTTTAAGTCTATGGTTGCACCTTTAGAACCAATCACTGTGTTTCCATCATCATCCCATACTTTCCATGGTTGCGTTTTCACTTCTGTAGAATTGATTTCTTTGACCTGCTTCTGATTTACAAGTTCATTAAATTTCTCAAGAACCTGCTGCGGATCTATCAGTGCCCCACATCCAGTATGATTGTGATCTGGATTGAATGGGATGTATCCTCTAGCTTTGATAGATGCGCCAAAAATGCGATCCTCTATTCCAGCAACATTTACGTTAAAATCGGAAAAAAATCCATCTTGAAGGATTCTTTCAATAACCTCAAAAAATCCGGGAACATCTTTTAGTATATTCGTTTCAGTACTCACGCTACACCTCCTCCAAATTTAGTGGAAATATAACTGATAATTTTATCATTGTCAAATTATTTTTTGACCAAATAACCACATTATTACTGCTCTCTGATAGAATACATCCGCGTATTACAACGTGGAACTCTTGTATTGGAAAGCGCAACAAGTGCCAGCTAGTTTTGGTGTAACAAAAAAGTCTATAGCAGACTTTTCTGCTTTAGACTTTTATAAATATTATTCCAATTTTTCAGCTTCTTCACTAAAAACGAGATCATATTTGCTCGCTATAGCGTTAAGCCGTGCATGTCGTGTCCGCATAATTAAAACAACGGGAATGATAGCTAGTAATGCTCCAGTCATCCAAGCGATTAATGGAGGCGTGGTCAATATTTCCTGAGTACGAATTTCTATAACCTCCTCCAAAGTGTTACCAGATGGCTCTCTTCCGATGATGAGTGCCCAAAAGCACACATAGCCCATCCAACCCGCTAAGCACTTGACTAACTGAACACGCTTCAGAAATAGCATCGGAAACGACCAAAGTAAGAGAAAGAGGAGCGGTATAAATATCGCAGCAATCCCAACATAGAAGTATGCTGCCGTCTGGATATGGGTTGCAATAAAATAAATGCAGAATCCCGTAGCAATAGCAAAGTACCACTCCCAGTGACAATTTAGCCATCCCACTATTTTCTCAACTCGAGACCTAATTGATAGTATGATCCTATCAACTCGTGGTGATACAACTGTAAAACCATAATCTTTCATCTTCAAATACCTTTTCAAGAACTTGCATATAAATTAGCATAAATTTGATATTTTGTCTATAGCAAAAACCGCTCACTAAAGCGGTTTCTGGTAACGTACCCCCGGAGGGAATCGAACCCCCATTAAAGGCTTAGAAGTCCCTTGTTCTATCCATTGAACTACAGGGGCGTACATTTTGATGGTTATTGTCTTTATTATAGCAAAACGCCACCTCAGAGGCGACGCCTGTGCTATAAAGGATTCTGTGCGCTGTGAGGGATTTGAACCCCCGACCGTTTGGTTAAGAGCCAACTGCTCTACCAACTGAGCTAACAGCGCTTATCTGCCTTAAGTCTCCCAGATATGTGCCTAACCATTTCTGGAAAACTAAATACATGATCTAGTATACGTCAAAATCACCCTCTGGTCAACAGATTTTCTTGATTTCTCTTGCTAATAATGGTATACTCTTTCTACATATGGCGACTATCGTCCAACGGTTAGGACACCGGTTTGTGGTACCGGGAATGAGGGTTCGATTCCCTCTAGTCGCCCATCAAAATAATTTGTGGTTTTTTCCGTATACCTAGCATTGCACAGTAGTCTAGATTCTGTCCACTACTTTTTCACATTCTAAGAGCTTATTTACAATCTAAGGTGTTTGACCACAGATTGCTTGCGCTTCTTTTATGACGCGTGAGAGTTTTGGCTCTCTTATACCTGCTCTGAGAAGTACATCTTTTTTGCTTTGTGCTTCGCTACAGAGCACGAGGTCATGGGAGACGATGTAGTCTTTTTGTTTTTTACTGAGACTTGTGACTGCTGTTATCGGATGTAGTCCTGTTTCTTCGATGAGTTCTGCGAGTGAGTTTCCTGCTGGTGCGCGCCAACTCATGAGACCTATACCTGAGCAACGTGCATATTTAATTGCTTCAGAGGTAAATGCTGTGTTTGTAATGAGCCATACTTTATGTAAGTGCTTTTTCTTGCTGTTTTCAAGACTCTCCCAATACGTTTTAATATCATCGAATCTTGCTTTCATGTACAGCACTGTCTGGATATCACTCTTGTACCCTGGGCGGTTGTGAAACTTACATTCGAGTACGAAGTGCTTGTTTTCTTTTGCTGCCATCACATCAATTTCGTGTGCGACACATTGCCCACGGACGATGCGATTTGTGCTAGTCTTATACCCTTTTGCGATAAAAAGCCTTCCAACAAATTGTTCAAATGGGTAGCCACTTGGTCCGAGTGCTCCTAGCGCTCGTTTGAGGTTGTACTTTGCTGCTAGCGGCCTCTCGTGTTTTATGAGTTTTTTGTAGACATCCTTGTGTAATTCATCAGATGAAATGTCTTTCTTTTTTGCAATGATTGTTTGGATGATTTCTTTCGTGAGGTCTTTTGAGACGCCAGCACGATGCAGAGATCGTCGCAATTTTTGTGGAGAAAAATTCTCTGAATAGCCAGCTGATTTGTGCACTTTTCTAGGCGCCATAGTCGAAGTAATGTGTATTAGAAGAATCTTACATTACATAAGCTACTCTTGTTCGCTCTGTACGCAGCTATGAATGTAATCTCTGGCTTCTTGTGCAGAGTCTACAAGATGAAAAAGATCAAGATCTTTTTGCGAGATTGTGCCAAACTTCTCAGCCATAGCACTTTTTATCCAGTCTACTAACGGTCCCCAAAAGTCTTTATTTACCAAGATGATCGGTATGGGCGATGCTTTGCCTGTCTGTACAAGCGTAAGCATTTCAAACAGTTCGTCCATTGTGCCGAAACCTCCTGGATATGCGATGTAAAATTGTGATGCGTAGGAGAGAATTACCTTGCGGGAAAAGAAATAGTCAAATGACTCTCCTTCTGTTACATATTCATTTCTACGTTCTGTCATGCGATCATTCCCTGGGAGGTTGATGTTTATCCCGACACTTTGTCCTCCTGCTTCATGTGCACCTTTGTTTGCAGCCTCCATAATGCCTGGGCCACCACCTGTGAATACTACGAAACCGTCTTTTGCGAGCATCCCTGCTAACTCTTCTGTTGATTTATAGACGCTTTCATCCATGTTGTTCCTTGCAGAACCAAATATCGATACAGCTTTGTCATAATTTTTGAGAAAATCATGTCCTTTGACAAATTCTGACTGGATGCGTAGAATGCGCCATGATAACTCACCTTCGCGATCAACATGTTCATGCTTGCTGTGAAGGAATTCTTTTTCACGGTTCAGCGGTATCTGCACTTCTTTCCCTTTTACACTTAAGAGCATTTTCTGATTTTTTGATTCCATTTTTTCATTATTAATTTCTACTTTCTTATTCTAGCAAAAAAGACCCTCTTTGTCCTTATGCGTATCTTAAAATCTGTGTACAAAAAAACGAAGGTTACTCCTTCGTTTTTCGCACAACATATTATTAGACTTTTAGAGTGCTTTACGTACTGCGCGCGTGATGGCTTGAGCATCGATTTCTTCGTAAGCGAGGAGTTCTTTTGTATTTCCGCTTCGAGGTGCTTTACGTACTGCGAGGTGCTCTATGTTGACGGCGCTACCATCAATTGCTGCACGTACTGCATCACCTAACCCTCCTTCTGGATAGTGGTCTTCGACAATGACAAAAGTATGCGTGTCTGCAGCTGCGCCGCGGATGGTTCGTGCATCGATTGGTTTGATGGAATACACATCGATGACGCGTACTGCAATACCCTCTTCTTTGAGTGTGTCATATGCTAGTAATGCTTCATGCACAGTGATGCCCGCTGCTAGGATCGTTACTTGATCGTCGATGCTTGTGCATAGTACTTTTGATCCACCAACAGGAAACTCTTCGTTTGGTCCGTACAGTACTGGTGTTTTTTCTCGTGTGGTGCGTAAGTAGACTATGGATGGCAGGGATGCTGCAGCCATGGTTAGTGCGTGCATACTTACTGCATCTGATGGATAGAGCACTACACTTCCCATGATTGCGCGGAAAAAAGCTAGATCTTCCAGACCCATCTGCGAGCTACCATCTGCTCCGATTGATACACCTGGATGTGTCCCTGTGCATACCATTGGTACGTTTGAGA
>CALIRC010000047.1 GCA_938044295.1 Minisyncoccota bacterium | reverse complement strand
TGGTCCTCCAGCGTACTGACCAACATGACGATTTCCAAGGACAACGCGGTGACACGGTAAAGCACAAAAGGCTTCGTCGTTATTCATAAGGCTTCCTACAGCCCGCGCAGCTTTTGGAGAGCCCGCACGTCGCGCTACCTCTCCGTAACTGATTACTTTCCCACGTGGTACAGATGCCACTACATCATATACTCTCTCGTGAAACGTTTTTTTCATACTTTCTTGCTTTCACATTTACAGTTGCCCTCCTTTGGATCCCCGTAATTTCCAATGGCTTAATGTACGCTCTTTCCTGCAAGCTTAATGTAGAGATCACGCATTAGTCTTGTATCTTCAAGTGCATTGTGCATTTCATAATCATTTAGATCAATCCCAAACTCTTTGTAGAATTTTTCTTTTTCATCATCGATTGTACGTGCAGGATTTAGACCCATTGCAAAAAGAATTGTTGCAAAATCGATTGGGATACGATTGATCGGCTCTCCTTCGTCATTGAAGAGTTGATGAAAAAAAGCCATGTCGCGCTGATTAACTGTTGCAACCAAATGTGGCTCCGTATTGCCGCAGAACTTTCTGATCGCTTGCCGAGCTTCTTCGTGCGTGATTTGTTCTCCTGTGAGGTATGGGATGACATGCTCTTTCGTCCAGTCAGAAACCTTAGTATCATCATATGGTAATTCGAAATAGAGTTCTTTTTGCCCGTCTGCACTAATCATTCCGACTGACATGAGATCATGTTTGCATGCATCAATCCCTGTAAATTCAGCATCAAAAAAAACGATATCATCTGAGAATGGTGTAAATTTCTTTTCATTCATAGTGGATATATTATTGGTTGCCTTACACCGTACATTCAATACAAGGTAGTCACGCATTGTAACACAGCCCTTGTCGAAGTCAATTTTGTTACGGTACGTTTACCACGTCATTGCATCTTTTTCTAACTCAAGCCTTGCCATGTCGAGATACCTTCTTTTTTAATTTGCAAAACGCCGTAGAGTATCATCACACCAACAAATCCCATAAGAGCTGATCCAATACTTAGCCCTATGTATAAATTAATTCCTGCTGCAATTATACTCGTAGCTACAACACCCCAGAATCCGCACTTTATCCATTTCAGAAGCATTGCTGCACATACCACATTGAATAAACTTAGTATTCCTAGTGCAATTGAAGCCTCAGAGGGTATTGCAACTGCAGGACTTCCTAGACTTTCCATATCAATGAAAAAACTGATACATCCCACGATTGCATTTACAATCATTATGAATATGAGCCACAACGTTGCGAACCAGTGACGCCTCTTTGCTTTTTGTTCCATATATCTAAAAATTAAAATTTTGTTTCATTCTTCTTAGTGTAGCAAAAATGTTTTTCATTTGCTACAATGAATTGACTATGCAAAATCACATTATTCAGGTTAATGAATTGTCAAAGGTCTATGCTGATGGTTCACAGGCACTTACCAATATTAATCTTACAATCAACAAAGGAGAGATTTTTGCCCTTCTTGGTCCTAATGGCGCTGGTAAGACAACACTTATAGGCATTATTTGTGGGATCGTTAGTAAGTCATCGGGTGAAGTTTTAGTTCTCGGCAAAGATAATGTCATAGATTTTCGATTCACTCGTTCGCAGATTGGACTAGTACCTCAAGAGCTTTCACTTGATATTTTTCTCCCTGTCATCAAAACGCTTGAATATCAGCGTGGTTTCTACGGACACAAACCAAACGCAGCACTTGTAGAGGAGGTATTAAAAGCACTTTCATTGTGGGATAAGAAAAATACACCGATTAAGGAACTTTCTGGTGGGATGAAACGTCGCGTACTGATTGGTAAAGCGCTTATGAACGAGCCAAAAATTCTTTTTCTGGACGAACCTAGTGCTGGAGTCGATGTGGAACTACGTCATGATATGTGGGAAATGGTTCGCACGTTGCGTGATCGTGGAACGACGATCATTCTGACGACACACTATATTGAGGAAGCGGAAGAAATGGCCGATCGTATCGGTATTATCGACAAGGGTAAGATCGCACTTGTGGATGATAAGGAAAAGCTTATGCAAAAACTCGGTAAAAAAACACTTTCGCTACAGTTACGTGACCCTCTTAAGGAGATTCCTCCTTTACTCGCAGCATTTGATCTCACTATCGACAAGTCACGTCCTCATCACATTCTCTATACATACGATGCACAAGCAGCACACACTGGAATTACCGCACTTCTTGCTGCAATCAAGGATGCTAACCTTACCATTAGTGACTTGGATACAACAACTTCGAGCTTAGAGGAGATTTTTGTCTCGATCATCGAAAATAGTAAGAATTCATAATATAATCTCATGAATTGGATTGGTCTTTATACGATCTTCAAAAAAGAATTTGAACGTACGTGGGGTGTTTTTATGCAGGCCGTACTCTCACCTGTCATTTCTACCGTTTTGTACTTTGTTGTTTTTGGTACAGCTATTGGCTCTCAGATTGGCTCCGTCGGTTCTGTGAGTTACGCACAGTATATTGTGCCTGGACTTATCATGATGGCGCTTATTACCAATTCTATGAGCGCATCATCAAGTGGTATTTATTTCCAGAAATTTATTGGCACGATTATTGATGTACTTTCTGCACCTCTTTCTTATATTGAGATTGTTACTGGTTATGCACTTGCAGCCATGAGTAGAGCGATCGTGATTGGTATGATTATCTATGTCATCGCTTTTCTTTTTACAAATATCAGTGTTGCACATCCACTTTTTTCACTGTTCTTTGCAATTCTTACGTCGATCGCATTTGCTCTTTTTGGTCTCACTATTGGCCTGTGGGCAAAAGACTTCGAACAACTTGCCTTCGTGCCAACCATTATTCTTACACCACTTTCTTTTTTGGGTGGTATTTTTTACTCTGTTGATATGCTGCCTCCTTTTTGGCAAAATCTTACAATGTTCAACCCGATTTTTTATATGATTAGTGGTCTTCGTTGGGGATTTTTTGGAGAAGCGGATGTTTCTCCTATTATTGCGACTGCGAGTGTACTTATCCTCCTTGTTGTGTGTGCCATTATTTTGCGCTGGATGTTTCGTACTGGCTATAAAATTAAAAGTTAGTCAAAATACTGCTTAAACCTACAGGAAAAGATTGTGTTCATAATACTAAACCCCGACTACATATGCAGTTGAGGCATTTTACGAGAATACTCTAATCTACACGAGAGCCTTACTGTATTCTGCAGTTTTACCTGCTCATGATTTTTCATTAGTTTGTATTTGATTAGATCAAGATCTTCACATGTCAATTGTTTTACCGTAGACTAAAAAGGAGAAATTTATTGATTATGCAATCTCTTTCTACCCTGATAGAATAGGACTATATGTTAAATATACAATGATGCGACAAGTAACACATGGTCAGCTTACATGGGTCGATATTGAAGAACCCACTGACAAAGATATCCTTTATTTGCGAGAAAATTTTAATCTGCATCCACTGGCTGTTGAGGAATTTGCAACGCCAACTTATCGTCCTCGTGCTACAAAGTACTCAAACTGTCTCTACCTCTCAATTCATATTCCTCTTTTTGACGCACAGGAACGCACGACATATGCAGGAGAGATCGATATCATCATCACGCCAACTCACGTGATTACTGGGCATCGCAAAGCTATTTTTCAGATAACGGAATTTATGCAAAAGCTTCAGAAAGGTGAAGGATCTCGCAAGAATTTTATGGGAAGAACATCCTCCCATCTTCTCTATTCTGTTTTGCAAATTCTCATTGAGTCATGCTTTCCACGTCTTGATCATATTGCTAAAAATATTGATAATATTGAAGATGGTATTTTCTCAGGGAATGAAAAAAAGATGGTGCATGAGATAAGCATTGCAAAACGGGATATCCTCAATTTCCGACGTACAATGATGCCGCAGCGCTCCATACTTGAATCAATCATCACACAACCAGGGACAATCATCGCAAATGATATCAAACCATACTTTCATGACCTGATAGGTACCAACGTTCGCTTGTGGAACATGCTTGAGAGCGCCAAAGAGACGATTAGTTCTTTAGAAGAAACGAATAATACGCTGCTTTCCGAGAAGATCAATAGCAAGATGAATTTTATCACGATCTTTACTGTGCTTTTTATCCCGATGACGCTCTATGCAAATATTCTCGGTATCAATGTCATCACGCCTCTTGCTACACATCCATATGGTTTCATTATCCATCTGAGCGTCATGGTTGTCCTCTCTATTCTTACATATATCGTTTTCAAGCTTACAAAATTGCTGTAGCAATACATTTACACTTTTTTATTTACCAGTATTATATCTCTTATATTTATCGCATGACTGCATTACAACTCTACAATACTCTTACAAACCAAAAAGAGGTCTTTACGCCAATCAATCCTGGGAAGGTTGCGATGTACACC
>CALIRC010000046.1 GCA_938044295.1 Minisyncoccota bacterium | reverse complement strand
GAGAGGTGGCAAGGTTATAGTAATATTAGGCAGAAAATATACACAGAATACTATTTTTTCTGATGAATCGTGGACTTAACAGTACTGCTTAACTACAAATCTTGGCTCAACCATGAGGATTAGAGGTTTCTGGGTTGGCGGCTTAGTGAGCTGAGGGATGTTCATGCTGACCTCTATGCGAGAGAGGTGAGTAAGTACAAAGGATATCGAAAGGACGTGCCAGAGTATCGAATTAAGGCATTAAATTGTACTTTTGCCGATGTCGTTTTTTTCACTGCTATTCATCCATCAAAAATTCGTGATGCGTTGGTAAAAAATGGGCATGAAGCATTCTACGCTCGGTACTATCAGATACCAATTAGTAAGTTGGAAAGGAGGAGTCTTATTTTTCTTAATCCTGGCTCGGAGAGACCAGAAGATAGTGATTTTGAGGAATTCAATCCTGCTAACTTAGAGAAGTCGCTTTCTATGCGAACACTCAGTTATTTCAGATTGTGTAAGGATCACAAACTTCAACCTCTTTCGCACGCTTATTCGCAGCATACGTTATGCAGGGGAGTTGTTGACGTAAGTGAGTCGAAATTATTGATTTGACATAGTTCATCTATGTCATCATAATCTTAAAGCCTTGGAGAAGTTAACGACTTTATCCAGGGCTTTTTCAATCCAAAAAGGGATTTATTCCCGGATGCTTTGCATCGTCCGTGGTACAGTGGGAAGCAGTGGAAACAGCAAAACATATCAAGAAATCCTTCAACGTCACACTATTCATCTACCACCTTGTCTGCAAGTAAAAAAGATCAAAAGTGCTACAGCAAAACAACTCTCTGTCACATCCAGAAGTAAAGACTTTTCTCTGGGTGGAAAGTTTTGAAGTGCAGGCTATTATTCAAACACCATCGGACAGTGCGGTAATCTAGAAATGCTTACAAACTACATTAAAAATTAAGGAAGAAAGAATTACATACAACTCCATACACAGCAACCAACCCTTTTTGATAATGAACTTTAAAACAAGCACAGGAATACCTCGATAGCTTGGCTGCGAGGTAGTTTATTTGGTATTGTTTTGTTTAGGGGTTAGGATTGTTAAGAAACCCCTGCAAAACTTCCAAAAGCCAAAGATCAACCCTGGAAGGAGTTGTTTTTGTTTGCCTAGATCTGTGTATTTCTATGAGATGAGCGTTTTTTTTACTTTATTTTGCCGTACCCAAAACCAGCTAGAGTGGTTGTAGGATGAATTGTTTTCTCATTCTGTAAAGATTATGCAACATAACAAGAGCTAGCCACTGGCAAGAATTTTTGTGTGTAGTGATTTTTTCTTGGGGTAGCGTGATATAATAGTTTTATGGATACTGTTGGACTTAAACCTGATGTTATTTTGCGTCATTTGGGCGTGCATTCGCAGTCTGTGATTGCGGATTTTGGTTGTGGTCCAGGTGTTTTTTCTTTGCCTGCAGCTGTTTTGACTGATGCTAGTGTGCATGCTATCGATGTGCGGAAATCGATGTTGGATGTTTGTGGACATGAGGCGCAGCACCGCAGTTTGCATAATCTTGTTTTTGTTCATGCTAATCTGGAGCTTGATCGAGGGAGTGGTTTGCCGGATATGAGTGTGGATTTTGTTATCATGCGTAAGATTCTTTCGCAAAATGAGAATAAGCAAGCGCTTTTTCGAGAGGCGTATCGGATTTTGCGCGCTTCTGGTAAACTGGTAGTAATTGGTTGGAGTGATGGGAGCATGGAGGGTCTGGGTAGTGGTGAGCATGTGCGCCGTGATCAGGCGGAGGCGCTCGGTGCTATTGTGGGTTTTGAGGATCCAGAAGAGATCTTTGTTAATGTGCATCACTATGGCTTGGCTTTTACGAGGGAGGATTGACCGCTTTATATAATACATCTCAGCTGCAAATTTATGTATACTTTTTTGCGCAATAAGAAGGTGATTGGTGTGAGTTTGGTTTTTGCTTGCTTTCTTTTTGTCGGTTTTGGTTGTAAGGAGAGACTTACAGAATACAATACTTCACTTACTATCTGGGGTGTTTTTGATCTGGAAGGTGATTATCGTGAGGTTTCTAACATTTATACGGAAGCACATCCTTTTGTTGAACACGTGACGTTTCGTAAATTTACGATTGATACGTATAAAGATGATTTGATCAATGCGCTTGCTGCTGGAAATGGCCCTGATATATTTATGATTCACAATTCTTGGTTGCCGGCATTTGCAGATAAGGTTTCTGTAGCGCCGCAGAGTATTGTGTCAGCGCAAGATGTACGTAGCCAGTTCGTGGATGTCGTTGCTGCTGATACGATCAGGGATGATCAAGTGTTTGCTCTTGCTCCTAGCGTGGACTCTCTTGCACTTTATTATAATAAGGATATTTTCAATGCAGCGGGCATAACATCACCACCAGAAACGTGGGAGGAGTTTGATGATGTCGTTACGCGACTCACACGCATCGGTGATGATGGGCGCATTTTGCAAAGCGGTGCTGCGCTGGGTACTGCACAAAATGTGAGTCGTCCGACAGATATTCTTACAGCGCTTATGATGCAGGGCGGTGCTGAGATGCGTAGTGGTCAGAGTGCAGCGTTTAATAGGTCTGTAGGTTCAGGATCAAGCTTCATCAATCCTGGTCGAGATGCACTTCTTTACTACACAACATTTGCGCGCGGTGGTTCATCAGTTTATACATGGAACAATCGGCAACATCATTCTATAGATTCTTTTTTTGAAGGTACGACAGCCATGACGATATCGTATTCGTATAACTATGATACGATCAGAACTAAAAATGAGAAGCTGAACTTTGCGATTGCGCCACTGCCGCAGATCGACAACAACACTCTTGGTCAACAAGCAAATTATGGGAATTACTGGATGTACGTTGTTGCAAAAAATCGACCAATTCCAGAAAAACGATCCGATGAAAAATTTCAGATTACAAATGATATGAAAGTATGGGAGTCATGGCAATTTCTCAAGGCATTTACATTGGCTGGTGCTGGTGAACTTCCGCTTGTGAGCTCCCTCGATGGATCATCTTATACAGTTGAGTTGTCTTCTGATCTTGCTGCTACGTATCTTGCGCAAACAAAAAAACCTGCAGCGCGACTGGATCTACTTGAAGCACAGAAGAATGATCAACGATTCGGTGCGTTTGCGCTAGGAAATTTGATTGCACGGAGTTGGGAGCGAAATAATGCTGATGCGATCGATGGCATATTTTTTGAGATGATTGATAATGTGAATCGCGGTCAGAACATAGACAAAGTTCTTGATCTTGGTGCGCAGCGTACAACACAGCTTCTTCGGTAGGTATGTGAGATATTTTTTGTACTGTAACAATAGAACTTACGCACTTGGTGTACTTTGTTGTTAAAATCTCCGTTTTTCGCTAGCCATAGGTAGACTATGACTTGTGAAAAGCCTTGATTTTGCCTTAAAATTACACTCAAGTGCGTCAGTTCTAAATAGTAATTAGTCGCTATGTTTAGAAATACTTTATTATTTGCTTTTGCCGTGTCTTGGCTTTTTTTACCAGCATTTGTACAGGGCGGTGAAGAGGAGGATGCCCGTGCGCAGCTCGAAGAAATTGAGGCGCGCTATAGTGCAGATTATCGTAATTATACCGATGCTCGTGACCTTGCGCAGGCAGCACTCGCATCTGATGATCTTGCCGCTGCAGAGGAAAACCTTGAGCTTATGCAAGGTCTTTTGACGCGTGTTGCACAATCGATGGGTGAGTTGACGAGATTTGCAGATGGTTTGCCTGTGTACCTCAGACATATTGGTGATGATGCGCGTGCACAGGTAGAGACTATTAACACTGAGGTTATAGATTCTGTAGGAGAAATGGAAGATATGCGACGCAGAGCAGAGGAATTGCGAGTTCGTCTTGATGCAGAACGCCCATTGCCAGACAGTCCAGACGGCGGCGGAAGTGGTTCTGCAGGTACGGATATCGAAACACCAGGTGGAGGAGGCTCTACATGCGAACAGATCAATAGTGGGATCGTACCGTGTGGAAATGGCGGTCCAGAGTGTAAATGTACGATGTGTCACTTTGTGGTACTTGGGTCAAAGATCACGACATTTATTATGCAGATCCTTGTCGTTACTAGTATTTTGATTATTACGATTGCTGGTGTAATTTATGTTGTTTCTGCTGGAAACTCTGGTATGACGACGACGGCTAAAAATGCTATCAAGTACGTTTTGTGGGGTGTCTTTGTCATTCTTTTTGCGTGGGTCGCTGTTACATTTGTTCTATCGCGTTTGGCAGGTCCTGATTCGCCACTAGGTTTGTATCAGTCTGGCGATAGTCTCTGGGATTTTCAGTGTAATCAGTCGGTTCCAAATGTTGAGTAGTAGCGAGTGTTTTACTGGAGGATTTTTGGTTATTGTAACTTTGCCGTTGTATGCGTTTTTTTGTGTAGATCATCCTTAGATTCTTTGTGGTACGCATACTTTTGATTTGTAAATTTTTTTTATGTTATTTGTCCGTGAAGTGCAGGCTGGTGTGATTAGAGATGCCCCAACGGTTTTGGAAATTCTTTTGACTGTTGTAGGATTTTTTTTACAGTGTGTGGGTGTACTTGCGGTTTTGGGGATTGTTTTTGCTGGTTTTTTATATGTGACAGCTGGTTCTGATTCCGGTCGTGCGACGGCTGCTAAGCGTGCACTTGTCGGGAGTGTGGTTGGATTGGTGATTGCGCTACTTGCACTCGTCGTCGTGAGGACTATCACTGGCTTATTGTGATTATTTCTTTGTTTGTATGATATAATTTTAGTAGAATAGGACTTGCGCACTTGAGTGTAGTTTTTTGTTAAAATCT
The DNA here is from genome assembly GCA_938044295.1 of Minisyncoccota bacterium. Taxonomy (GTDB): domain Bacteria; phylum Patescibacteriota; class Minisyncoccia; order Moranbacterales; genus JAHDCW01. The sequence goes on along the minus strand of CALIRC010000046.1, from coordinate 145 downwards.
CCGTTTTCACTCATCATCGGTAGACTGTGGCTCGTAGAAAAGTCTCGATTTTGCCTCAAATGACACTCAAGTGCGTAAATCCTATGAAAATAAAAGCTGTTTTTTATACTAATTTTTTTATAAGAGGGGAGGTGAATGTGATATG
>CALIRC010000045.1 GCA_938044295.1 Minisyncoccota bacterium | reverse complement strand
TTTTTAGGACTTACGCACTTGGTGCACTTTGTCGTTAAAATCTCCGTTTTTCCTTCACCATAGGTAGACTATGTCTCATGAAAAGCCTCGATTTTGCCTAAAATTACACTCAAGTGCGTAAGTACCTATATATAAATTATGGTTCGTGAAAAACCTTGAATTTTTTTAACATTATACTCACATGCATAAGTTCTATAGAGTTTTTTGGCAGGTGATTTTTTTGATAAAATGTATATATGTGGTATGTTGTGATGGTTTTATGAAAAGATTTTATGGCGAAGGAAAAGAAAAATTATTGGCTTAAGCATGTTCCTATTGCGCATCGTGGTCTACATGATTCTTTGGATGCTCCAGAGAATACTGTTGCTGCTTTTCGCAATGCTATCAGGGATGGTTATGGTATTGAAATAGACGTACAGCTTCTCAAGGATGGCACATTTGCTGTTTTTCATGACAAAAAGTTGAATCGCCTTACTGGCGGTCACGGCTTGTTGCGGCGCCGTACTTTTAAAGAGATTTGTATGCTTACTATAGGTCAGTCATCTCAGCGAATACCTTCACTGGAGGACGTCCTTTCTTTTGTGGAAGATTATGTGCCACTTGTGATTGAACTTAAAGGTTCTTTTTTGCACCTTGAGCGAGATGCTAAAGCTCTTGCAGATGTTCTTGCTTCCTATAAAGGACGTTATGTTTTGGTTTCTTCTGATCCGCGTGCTGTGCTTTTTTGGTCACGATATTCTCGCGAGATTACTACAGGTCAAATTTTTCATGATCGTTCTTTTTTGGGCCTATGGGCTTGTGTTATTGTATGGATTCTTTTTGGACGCCAAGGTCGCTGTCTTCTTGTTCCTGTTGGCTGTGTTTCTGGACGTTTTTTTCAGCGATTCAAAACACAGAAACAGCTTTTGCTTGCGTGGACGGTGCATTCGTATGATGCACTGATTCTGGCGGAAAAATATGCTGATAATATTATTTTCGAAGAGATTGGAGATTTTAGATATGGACAAGATGCTGCGTAACTTTTATGTTTTATAGTACTCATGAATATTGATAAAATTCGCACTGATTGTTTTCAGATTTTTATTATGGATACACCTATTCCTTTGCCGCTTTCGCTGTTTCGACATAGTTATATTGTTGTGAATGATCATGGCACTTTTACGCGATGGGAAGTGATGTATCGTTTTTTGCCGTGTGCAAAGCGCGTAGGTTATGTGCATCGGAACTATGCAAATCCATGGGATGGTCTTGGTTTTTTTCTTGTACCTTTGTTTACATGGGATCCTTCTTATCCTGTTCGTTGTCTTCATATGGAGGAGGGTGATTCTCATTCAGAGGCAGCATTGATGGCTGATTTTCTTACAAAAAATGCATTTTTATATGATCACAAGGATCGTTACATTCCATTTCCAGGTCCTAACTCGAATACGTTTGTTGCCTGGTTTTTAGATCATTTTCCTCATGTTGCAGTATCGCTTTCCCCTTTTGCGCCTGGTAGAAATTATGGGCGATATGCTATTCGTCGGTGATATACTATTAGGACTTACGCACTTGGTGTACTTTGTTGTTACAATCTACATTTTTCACTTATCATAGGCAAATCATGGTGCGTGAAAAGTCTTGATTTTGCCTGAAATTATACCACGTTCAATTATATATAATCTCATGAATTTTGGATTTTATGACAATCTTACAGCGATTATCACAGTGGCAGAAGCAAGAAGCGTCGAAGCGTGGCGTTGAAGGATATATGATTGTGCCATTTGGAGCGCTTAAGGCAATTGCAGATGCACTTCCTGGCACTGAGGAAGAACTTTTGACTGTCAAAGGTATAGGACCTGCAAAGGTGCGTAAGTATGGACGAGTTATTTTAGAGATTTGTGCTGGTGCTTCACCTGCGATTGATTCTGCGAGCACTGTTCTTATTGATGAGTCTTTGGCGGTGGAAACATTTTTAGATGACTCAACACCTGCTGCGCAGGAATCATCTCTTGGTGAGATTGATGTTGCAACAGGTGAAATTCTTGCACATTCCTCTGTAACTGCGGTTGATGATGTTTATACAGTGGGTCGTTTTTTGGAGCAACTCAATCAAATTCTTGGTTCCTATTTTTCACAGGTACGTGTCCGTGGGGAAGTGATTGGTTTTAAGCGGAATCAAAATGGTCATGCTTATTTTGAGATTAAAGACGATGTCGGTATTATTCGTGTTAGCGTTTTTCGTGGTGCGTACGAACTTTCTGGTGTAGAGCTTTCTGATGGTGTGGAGGTAATTGTTACTGGCTCTCCTGAGCACCATGCACGTTATGGTTTCAGTTTTATAGGTTCGTTTGTAGAGCTTGCGGGCGCTGGTGCTCTTAAAAAGGCGTATGATGCATTGAAGGAGAAATTGCAGGCAGAAGGACTTTTTGATTCTGATCGTAAGCGTTCCTTGCCTGCGCTACCAGAACGTGTAGGACTTATCACGTCTCCGACTGGTGCTGCCATTGGAGACTTTACAACGAATGTTGGTCAGTATGGATATCATATTTTTTTTCATGGCGCGACGGTTGAGGGAGCGAATGCGGTACGAGATATTCTTCGTGCAATTGCGTATTTGAAAGAACAAGATATAGATGTTTTGGTCATTACTCGCGGTGGTGGGAGTCTTGAGAGTTTGCAGGCGTTTAATAATGAGAATGTTATTCGTGCTATTGCTGATTTTCCTGTACCAGTTGTTGCTGGTATCGGTCATGAGCAAGATGAGACGCTTAGTACGCTTGTCGCAGATCATGGTGCAAGTACACCAACAGCTGCTGCTCGTGCTGTGCGTGTTGGGTGGGATGAAATTGTGTCGAAAATTGCGTATTATGAACAAGTAATTGTTGGTGGTTATGAGTATGTACTTGGTACCCATAAGCGCACTGTGCAAAATGCAGGCTATGTTTTTGTGGAAGCTTTTGGTGACTTACTTTCAGTTTTTAACAGTTTCTTCGAACGCTTTGATCGTGGGGTTGTGGATGTTGATCATGCCATACTTCTGCTACGGGAACGTATTCATTATTGGGAAAAATTTCTGCAACAGAATCATCCAGAGAAAAACCTTAAGCATGGATACAGTATTGTCCGTGATCATAGTGGTGCTGTGATCCGCTGTGCGCAGGATGTTCACACAGGTGATACAATATGCGTACAGTTTGCTGACGGTAAAAAGAACGCTGTAATTGAATAATGATGTATATGGTTAAAAAAACAGGAAAACAAAGCCTTGGTAAGGCACTCAAAGAGTTGGAGCAGATTGCGCAGTGGTTTGAGGAGCAAGAAGAGATTGATGTAGAAAAAGGGATCGACAAAGTGAAGCAGGGTGCAGTACTTATAAAAGATACTAAGAAAAGACTTCAAGATATAGAAAATGAATTTGAGGAGGTGAAAAAATCTCTGAAGTAGTTGACGCGCTTTACAAGTACAAACTGACTTGCGTATTTTGAAAATGTTGTGCATGATCCTATGCTGACTTACGTATTTTGATCGCTATTGGTATGCAGGATCTGATTGAAACTGATTAATTTGTAATAATAATTTCTACTTCAATGATCTCGTTTGTTGAAATGTAGATGTGATGTATGGGTGTACTAGCACGATTTACGCAGCTCTTTTTTTATGGCTTTGTCTTTTCTTTGCCATGGCAGACGTTGTATTTTTTGCGAGAGACTTTTATTGCGGGAGAGAAATGGGAGTATGGGACGATTGGGATTTATGTGAGTGATGTTTTACTCCTTTGTTTTCTTATGTGTTTTACTTTATCTCGACACCAGGCACTTTGGTCGTTTTTTGTGCAGCAGCGTACGCATTTGAATTATATTTTTGGCTTTTGTCTTTTACTTTTTTCGTATCTTTTTTTAAGTATATTTTGGTCCGGTGATTCTTGGTTGACTTTTTACTATATATGTAAAGTTCTTTTTCTTATTTTACTTGTCGTAAGTTTGCGGTTTTATCAGTATTCTTTTTTTGTGATGCTGACCATTTTTACTCTCAGCATGCTTGGTCATAGCTTTCTTGCGCTCTGGCAGTTTTTTTTACAGGATGATTTTTCACATACGCTTTTAGGTGTGTCGGCACACCCAGCGTGGCAGGGCGGTGTGAGTGTCATTGAATCTACTTCAGGTCGGTGGCTTCGCTCTTACGGTGGATTTTTTCACCCCAATGTTTTCGGTGTTTCGATGGCTGTTATGAGTTTGCTCACTCTCTGTGGTTTTGTCCTTAGAGGTCCGCAGCGATTTTTGTACCTCTTCTTTTTTGTAGCACATATTCTTTTTTTTGTAGCGCTTGTTGTGAGTTTTTCTCGTACGGGGTTTATTAGTTATTTTGGTGGACTTTTTTTGTTTCTATTTCTGCTTCGTCGACTCGCTGATTACCGAGCGTTTTTTTGGAAAATTGTAGGTGGCTTTACTTTCACTTACGGAGCAATTCTTTCTTTGTTTTTTCTTTTTTATGGAGATCTTTTGCTTACGCGTGTTTCTGGAGAAGCGCGTCTGGAGCGTTTATCTGTGGAGGAACGTACGTCACAGATTGGTGAGGCTTTAACTGTAGTTGTAGCACATCCTTTTTTTGGTATAGGACCTGGTAGTTATACGAAGTATTTGTATGAAAATGAAGCTCATCCTGAACCTGTTTGGCGCTATCAGCCAGTACACAATGTAGGTTTACTCTTGCTTGCTGAACTTGGCATTATTGGTGTTTCGATTCTTCTGGGCTTGTTCTTTTTTCTGCTTAAGAATGGACTTTTTTTGCGAATGTATACGGTATGTGACATAGCTATTTTATCTGCAGCTTTTGCTTTTGTGGTGAGTATGGTTTTTGATCATTGGCAGTGGGACAGTCACTATGGACTATTTTTTGCAGGTTTTTTGCTGAGTTTTTTGCTTTTAAAAATGAACAAGAACTATTAGTAATGTTTAATAGTTCTTGTCTTGTTTTTTAATACGCTATTTCCTTTAAGATATCGTGTAACTCTTTGGGTGTGTTGGCTATTTCTAGATCTGGATAATCTGCTTTGAGAATTGTTTTGCCGTGTACACTCCAATTAAATGCAGTGCCGATAATCATCCCAACATTTGCTTCTTGACCATAATGCACGTCGCTTGATGTATCAGTGATCCACACAATCTCTTTTGGATCAATGCCGATCATTCTTAATTTTTGCGTTTTGGAACCTGCAGTTCTGTTTCCAATTATTGTGCCAATTCTATCTGCAACTAAGCTTCTTCTTAATAAATCCCTTACGAATTCGTCTGTATTTGCAGTTACAAAGTGGGCAGGATTTGCTGTGTGAATGTCATTTACCAGTGTGCACATCTCTTCTTCACACATAAGTTTGGCATATTCATCTTTGACAACAGATCTAAACATTTCCACTTTATCATTGCACCAGTGTGGGACTACCAAAGAAGATTTATTTCCCCGTAAGTATTCACGTGAAATATCTGCAGTAATCGTTACATGATCATGAATTACTTTTAGGACTTACGCACTTGGTGTACTTTGTCGTTAAAATCTACGTTTTTCATTCACCATAGGTAGACTATGGCTCATGAAAAGCCTTGATTTTGCCTAAAATTACACTCATGTGCGTAAGTCCTAACTTTTTCGCCTTTTACCATAATATGATGGGAGTCGACGAATACGCCGTCAACGTCATATACAGGGTAAAATTTTCTCATGATTATTCTCCTTGTTGTTAATGTATGCATTATGGTATAGCATGTTTTTTTATGGTGAGCAATGATCGTAAAATTCTTTACTCAAGACGAATAGGAGGATTTGTTATATAATAAATGCAGTGGTGCATATTTCTCTTTCTTGCTAACACTTTATTCTTACAGGTAGTTACGTTTGCGGGAAATATGTATTCCTTTCAATACAAAGACTGAAATAAAAAAGATATGGGACATAAATTATCAAAGGATTTTACAATTGTCGTCGCAGGCCAAGCTGGGCAGGGCATAGAGAGTGTGGCGTCGGTACTTGCACATGTGCTTAAAAAGCAAGGATACCATACCTATGTCGCAAAGGATGTGATGAGTCGTGTGCGTGGTGGAATGAATTCTCTTATGTTGCGGGTTTCGAATGAGCGTAACGATGCTTATCGTGAGAAGATTGACCTCTTTGTGCCACTAGATCCTCGCGCCTATGCGCATTATGCGAAACGTTTTAGTGCACGCACAATTTTTATGGGTGTACCTGATCCTGCACACACTACTTCTCGTGGAGATGATAAACGTTCTATTATTCCTGTGAACTTTATTCAGCTGGCACATGATGTCGGGAATCGAATTTTTGCAAACACTATTGCTGCTGGGACTATCCTTGGGCTCCTGGGTACAGATAAGGAGATCGGTACGCATTATTTGCGTTCGTTTTTTCAGCGTAAAGGGGAAAAGATCGTTGATCAGAATATTAAGGCCTTCGAGAAGGGTTATACAATTGGAGAGCACGCAGCTTTTCAAGAGGATATTCATGTTACAATGGTGCCAAAAAATGATGTAGAAGATTATATTTTTCTTTCTGGTGCAGAGGCAGTTGGTTTCGGTGCTATGGCTGGTGGTTGTAACTTTATCTCTTCTTATCCGATGTCGCCTGCAACTGGTGTTTTGACTTTTCTTGCGCAAAATGGGCGAGAATGTGGTGTTTTAGTAGAGCAAGCTACTGATGAAATTGGTGCTATTAATATGACGCTTGGAGCTTCTTATGCGGGGGCTCGTGGTATTGTGACGACGTCTGGTGGGGGTTTTGATTTGATGACGGAATCAATTTCTCTGAGCGCTATTACAGAAACGCCTATTGTTGTACATATTGCACAAAGACCTGGCCCAGGTACGGGACTTCCTACACGTACCGGGCAAGAGGATCTTGTACTGGCACGTCATGGGGGTCACGGTGAGTTTATGCGGGTTATTTTTACACCTGGGACACCAGAACAAATGTATGCGCTCACAGCACATGCACTCGATTTAGCTGATCGGTATCAGATCCCGGTTTTTGTTCTTACTGATCAGCTGATGATGGATAGTCTCTATTGCGCTCCAGAAGAAGCATTTTCCGCACGTGATGTGACGCAGTACGTTGTGGAAACGGATTCTGACTATAAACGATATGCACTCACAAAAGATGGTATTAGTCCGCGCGGTGTTCCTGGACATGGTGCTGGTCTTGTACATAGTGACAGTGATGAGCATGATGAGGAGGGTCGCATCACAGAAGATATGGATTTCTTGCGTAAAGAGATGATGGACAAAAGACTTTTTAAGCGTAAGCGCCTACTTGAGAAGGTAGCACTGAAACCGGATCGCACTGGTGATGCGAAGGCACCGATTGTTGTTATTTCGTGGGGTTCGAATAAGGCTGTCTTAGAAGAGGCGTGGGTGAAGGCAAAAAATGTGAAAGTGCAGATTGCGCATTTTACACAAACGTATCCTCTGCATCCTAGCGTGGTAGATCTTTTGGCCCATGCACGCACAGTGGTTGTTTTAGAAAATAATGCCACTGGTCAATTTGCAGATATTCTTGAGGTTGAAACCGGTGAAGTTGTTCATGAACGTATGGGTAGTTGGAATGGTGAACCTTTCAGTGTGGAAGATGTAACGAAAAAAATACGAGCTCTGTAAGAATCTGATCACCGTCTTTATCTCTTATTAAAACTCGTCTGACAAAAAGATTCTGGATAGGTTTTAAAAAATATTTTGGACATATTGGTGATGTTCAACGATAATTCCATAAAGTTATTTTGTTTATGATCCGATCAGCACAAAAAAATTCTATTGATGCTAAGAAATTTGATGTCTCCTCTACAGTCGATAATCAGTGGTGTCCTGGTTGTGGTAATTTTCCTATCTTGATGACTCTTAAGAAGGCTCTTGCTGACGTGGGGTGTACACCAACTGATACTGTTTTTGTCTCAGGAATAGGTCAGGCAGCTAAATTGCCACAGTATATGAATTCTCACTTTTTCAACGGATTACATGGTCGTGCTCTCCCTGTTGCGACAGGCATTAAAGCGTCAAATCCGCGAATGCATGTTGTTGTTGCGAGTGGTGATGGTGATGTGTATGGAGAGGGTGGTGGTCATTTTATTCATACGATCAGACGTAATCCAGATATCACTGTGATTGTACATGATAATATGATCTATGGTTTAACAAAAGGACAGGCGGCACCAACTTCGCAGAAAGGTCTTGTCACGCCAACACAGCCTCGTGGTGTTTATGATGAGCCAATAAATCCTATGACACTCGCTATTTCTTTGGATGCGCCTTTTGTTGCACGTGCAAATGCTGGTGATCCCAAGCAGGCCCAGGACATTATTACTCAGGCCATGCAACACAAAGGCTTCTCACTAGTTGATATTTTTCAACCCTGTGTCGTTTTTAATAAAAAAAATACGTATCAATGGTTTAAGGAGTTCTCTTACACACTTGGTCCAGATCATGATCCATCTGATCGTAATCAAGCATTTGCTCGTGCGACGGAGGAGGATAAATTTCCACTTGGAGTGCTTTACCAACATGATCGACGCGCGGTATTTGAAGAAATGATCGGAACGTATGACGATGATAAACGACCACTGTTTGAGCGCGAGCTTCATCGTGGGGCAATTGATGCACTTCTTTCTACACGAAAATAGATGTATTTTTTTGACATTTATTTTGACTTTGTGACTTATTTCTGATATATTCGGGAAGTATTGATTTATTACTCCATACTATGCAAAGTATACTTATTATTCAGGCTGTGATTGCTGTCGCACTTATTATTTCAATCCTTTTGCAAAGTCGTGGCGAAGGCCTCGGTGTGCTGGGAGCTGATATTGGTGGTTCTTACCACACAAAACGTGGCTTTGAAAAGTTTTTACTTCAAGCATCAATTATTCTTAGTATTGCATTTATAGGGGTTGCCATGATTTCTGTTCGTTTAGGTGCGTAGTTTCTAGCTTTTTGCAAGTGGTGTTTTGTTTTTTTATTTGCATGTAGTTATTGTGTGTTGGATTAGTAGTTTGTGCTTTTTTAAACTCATAGTCTTACGGTTTTATTATCTGTAACATTTGATTATTTCTCAAATCACTTTTTCTAAACTTTTCTCAGTGAAGGAATGGTTTCGTGTAACTAAAACACTTCCTTTTGGACGGAAGGTTCTTATATTCGTACTTTTCATTGCGCTGATCAGCGTTTTTATATGGTGGTTATTGGCTATTTATAGATATTTTACTGTAGTGGGTCCTGCAAAAGGTGGTCAATATGTTGAAGCAGTTACTGGGCAACCACATTTTATAAATCCACTTTTGGCACCAGGTTCTTCAGCATCTTCTGATCGGTTGCTCACAAAACTTCTTTTTAGTGGCCTTTACTCTTATGATCAAAATGGTGCTCTTGGGCCAGATATTGCTGCGGGCTTTGTTCGTAGTGAGGATGGAAAACAGTACACTGTCACACTTCGGAAAGATATTTTTTGGCATGATGGCGAGAACTTTACTGCAGATGATGTTGTTTTTACGGTAAATACTGCCAAGGATATCACATACGATACTGTCGTAAATGCACTTCGCGTTGCGTGGAGAGATATTTCGGTGGAAAAAAAGGATGACTATACATTGGTTTTCAATCTAGAAAAACCACGTGGTGATTTTTTACATTTGTTGACGCTTGGTATTCTTCCAGAGCATGTATGGAGTAAGGTTTCACCTGTGCAATTTCAACTTGCGCAGTTTAATGTCAAACCAGTTGGTTCTGGGCCATATGTTTATGTTGGTCATGATTTGGATGCTGAGGGACTTGTGAACTCCTATACGCTTAGTGCGTATGAGAATTATCATCGTGGTGAGCCTCGTATTTCTCGTGTAGTTTTTCAGGTTTTTCCAGATCGTGTGCAGGCTGTAGAAGCATATGGAGATGGGCTTGTCAGTGGTGTAACCGCAGATACACCCTCTTTGGTTTCAGAGCTTCTAAAATACGATTCGTCTGAGGTTATTTTGCGGCGACCGTCGTATTTTGGTGTTTTCTTCAACCAAACGCATAATGTTTCACTTGGCTATGACGAGGTTCGTCAAGCGTTGCTTTATGCTACTGATCGCAAAGAGATTGTTGATGAGATTTTTGGTGTGAGTGCCTTTGCTGTGAAATCACCGCTTTTTGAGGGCATGAAAGATTATGTGGAGTCATCTGCACAACCAGATTTTGATCTTTATGCAGCGCAGAAAAAATTGGAAGAAAATGGGTGGAAACTCTCGAATGATGGTATTCGTGTTTTAGAGGGGGATGCTGATAAGCCACGTTTGGAATTTACGATTGCCGTTAATGCTGATCAGGAACAAATTAGAAAAGTGGCAGAAATCCTTGCGCAACAGTGGCGCAAAATTGGTGCTGACGTTACTGTGGATGCTCGGGAGAAGGCAGAGCTTGATGCTAACGTTATTTCACGTCGTGTGTATGATGCACTTCTTACATTTCATCCAATGCGTTGGGATCAGCCAAATATTTTTGCTTTGTGGCATTCTCGCGAGAAAGACCATCCTGGACTTAATTTTTCGTTGTTGCAAGATGTTCCTGTGGACAAAGCGCTTGATGATCTACAGGAGATTTCTGATCCTGAACTTCGTTCTAGTCTTTATGCTCAGATCCAGGGTCGATTAAAACTTGAAGATCCAGCTGTCTTTCTGTTTGCGCCAGGTTTTCTCTTTTCTTATAGAAGTGATGTGAAAGGAGTGGATTTGAAAAGAGTAAATGCACCACAGGACCGTTTTTCAAATATCCATGAGTGGTACATTAAAGAGAGGCGCCAACTGAAGAAATAGCATTTTTCACTTCTGATAAAATTCATTTGTAGTTGTATAATTTGCTTGCTTTATATGTCACTAGTAAGAATTTTGACTGTAAAAATCATTTTACACTAATGATTTTTTTGTTTGTGAAAATTGACAGAAGTGTAATTGGATGCTATTTTTATCAGACTCTTTTACTGGATTGAATTGCTTTTTTATCATTTTTTGCTTGCATTTTTAGTTCTTGCGATGCGTTACATCACACCGTATATTTCTTATATTCTTTTTTTAATCGCACTACTTATAGCTGCGGTTTTTCATGGATACAATATGTTTTCTTTTCCATACTTTGAGAGTGATGAGGGGACGTATATTTCACAGGCTTGGGCAATTGTTGAGTTTGGCGCACTTTCACCTTATACGTATTGGTATGACCACCCACCGGGTGGTTGGATCTTCATTGCTTTGTGGACACTTCTTTTTTCTGATGGTTTTTTTGCTTTCGGATCGTCGATTGAGACGGGACGTGTTTTTATGCTTTTTTTGCATGTTATTTCTGCAGCTTTCATTTTTGAAATAGTGCGGTATTTTACGGGACGAGCTCTTCCGGCATTTGCTGCTAGTTTTTTGTTCTCTATTTCTCCATTAGCTATATACTTTCAAAGACGTGTACTGATTGATAACATCATGATTTTTTGGTTTCTTGCTGCTATTGCTATACTTTGTTTTTCTTATAAAAATGTGCGTTTACGGCATTATATTTTTTCTGGTATTTTTTTTGGTTTTGCCGTACTGACAAAAATGACTGCAGTTTTCTTTGGTCCAGCAATCCTTTTTTTCTTGTGGATGCATCGCAGTCCTGTTCCACAGTACTTTCGCGTGACGATTTGGATGATGGTTTCTGGTATGATTGTTTCTCTGTTTTTTCTTTTTGCTATCCTTAGTAATGAATTTTTTGCGCCGACAGATCCTGAAAATGGTCATGTGAGTTTTCTTGGTGCTGTGCAGTTTCAAGCAGGTCGTGATGGTGGTAGATTTTTGAGTGCGGATAGCGCATTTGTTAGTGCTGTGCAAGATTGGTTTGATAAAGACCCCTTTTTTACTGTGATTGCTTTTATTATTCTTGCTAGTGGGTTTTTGACGATTCCATTCTTTCGTAATGTGCGATTTTTTCTTTTAAGTATGGTTCCGTATGGACTCTTTCTTGTTAGTGGTAGTGTGAACTTTAATTTTTATATCTTACCTCTTATACCGATTGTTGTGATGGCATGGACTATTTATTTGCATAATCTTTTTTCTTTTCTTTCGCGACGTGCGTATATTTTCTTTTTTGTTCTGGTTATTTTTGCTACAGGATACTACTATTGGCACTATGGTGAGCGAGATCATTTTGTTCGTGATGAAACAAGAAATCAAAAAGATGGTGTCGTGTGGATCAAACAAAATCTTCCCAATGACGCTGCGATCCTTATTGATAATTTAGCATATGTGGACTTGCATGATCCACGCTATATAAATGAAAAGACTTTTCCAAATGCTGACTGGTATTACAAAATTTCACGTGATCCAGAAGTTGGTGTAGAGAAGTATAATCTTGATTGGCGTAATTTTGATTACGTTAATCTTACTCATGAAATGCTTAAGCAGATTAAGGCGGGGAGTGATCCTATTATTCGTACAACATTTGATAATGCTTATCCTTATAAGAAATGGCTTCGCGATCCATATGCCTTCCTTGATCTTCCTAAGATGATCAGCACGAATGGTGATTGGACAATCCTTTATGCTGTAGGTGATAAACCTTATGAAAACCTTCTTTCTGGATGGAAAGCATACCGCGAAAAAACACTAGCGAACTATGGACAGATCATCGATCCTGCAACGGGTGTCACAACCTCACAGGGCCAAGCACATGCTCTTTTACAATCTGTCATGATGAACGATGAGGATGTCTTTAAGGGTATTTGGTTGTGGACCCAGGATCATCTTCAGACACGTACACAAGATGGGTTATTTTCTGGAGCGTGGAAAGATGATCGTGTATTGGAGGGTGACAGTGATGTTCGCGCTGATGCAGATATTGCTGTTGCACTTTTTCTTGCGGCGCATGCCTGGGATGAGTCTGACTATAGGGATTCCGCACTGGAAATCGTAGATGAACTATGGGAGTATACTGTTGTAGACATTGTAGGACGATACTACCACCTTCCAGTGAATAAAATTTCTGCTGAACGTTATGAGGATAAGTATATTTTAAGTCCATCACATTTTTCTCCTGCATGGTATCGAATCTTTGCCCAGTTTGATCCTGACCATCCATGGGAACAATTGGCTACTGATACGTATCTCACACTTAATGATCTATCAGACGTACAGTGGAATGTTACTGGTTTGCCGCAGACACATGCTATTATCGATATTGCCACTGGAACATTTAGCAGTGCTGATAAATATGTAGAACCTCGTGGCTATGCTGATCGTTTTAGCCAAGAGGCATCGCAGACATTGTGGCGGATCTCTCTCGATGAACAGTGGTTCGAGCGCGAAGCAGCGACGAATTATCTTGCGAAAATGCGTACAATTTTGGAAACGTATTATGATGATACACAATTCTTTCCGATGGGTATTTCTCGTTATGGTGTAGCTGATGACGAAACGCGCTCGTATGTATTTGAAGCTGGGTATCTTGGCATGCTTATGAGTGATGTTGATCATACGCATTCTGAGAAATATTATCTCTCTACATTTGCTGGCGCGTATAATCAAGACTATTCACCTTTTGGTGTAGACCAATATTCTTTAGAAGAGCGATGGGCGTGGCTAGGCTATGCGCACTATCATGGTGTTTTCCGTAACCTTTTGGAGCATGATTATATCGGTGATTCATTTTTTCGCTAGCTGACCTTTGCAAAAGGTTTGATTGCATAGGTTAATATAGTTAGGACTTACGCACTTGGTGTACTTTGTCGTTAAAATCTACGTTTTTCACTCACGATAGGTATACTATGGCTCATGAAAAGCCTTGATTTTGCCTAAGAGCCTGTCTAGGACCTTTTCTTTCGCTAAAATTTTCCCATTTTTCGTTGCAAAATGCATTGATTTCGTCATGGTATCTCGATACCATTTCCTCGATCACTTCATTTTTCACTATAAAAATGGAAAAATTCGCCTGCAAAAAAAGATTCTAGACAGGCTCTAAAATTACACTCACGTGTGTCAAGTCCTAATAGTGTTGTAATGCTTACTATATTGTTTGGAATTATAGCTCCCGATGCGTATTATTGCGCTACTTTATGCTTATTTGCTTTTTTCATTTATACTGGGGGTACTTTACTAAATATATAATGAGGACTTACGCACTTGATGTATTTTATCGTTAAAATCTCCGTTTTTCCTTCACCATAGGTAGAC
>CALIRC010000044.1 GCA_938044295.1 Minisyncoccota bacterium | reverse complement strand
CCTAGCTTTAATTATTTCTCCAATTCTTCCACAGATCGTATTGTGCCCATCTCCCTTGCGGTTCTTTTACGAAATGGCTTGGTTAATACTCCCTTCAAATTGTTTGAAATGAAATCAACCATCCCTGTAAGAAGGTCACCGAAAGCCAAGCCAGGCCAAGTGAACATTGCAACAAACACATCAGGAAAGTCACCGCGAACACTTTGTTCCTGAGCAGCTCTCGAAGACTGGAGAGCTTCGGGATTCTGCTTCAACTCCCTGACAAAAACCGCTTTTTGATCTTCACTTAAATGCTCTAGTGGATCAAAATCTTTTTTTGGCATATCCTCTGGGAGAACGATCTTGTACTTTTGGACAAAGTTCTCCACAAAATCATGCCAAGGCTTATAACGTTCCTCTACTTTACTGGTATGCCATATTACGCCATAGAAATAGGCAAATATTACATAGCCGATTACTGCAACAACAAGACTGATCAGAAATTGACTAAAGTGACCGTTTACAGTCGACCCAACAACAAAAAAGAGGAATGAAAAAACACCAAAGGCAAATGCGGTGAAATTCCAATCAGCCTCAACAAGCGCAAACAAGAGACAAAAAGTCAAGAAGATCGCTAACGGAGGCAAAGCAGAAAACGCATACGGTGCTTGAGTAGCACTAGATAGGATCACCAATACAACATTTGGCGCAGCATCCCCAGTGGCAACGACCACTTGCGTTGCAGTAGCAGGATCAGTAGGTCCTATAAGATATGCTGTAACCCCCAAAACTAACGCATAGAAAGCCAGAAAACCCAGAGGTACAAATCCTGTAAAGAGCGCCAGGATAAGTGCTCCTGCAAAAAAACCCCATACCACACCTGACAGATCAGTAGGTAGGGTTACTCCCAACCACAAAGCCCCCAAAAGACCTAATATAAAAAGTATAAATCGCACGATAATCCCCCTAAAAGAATGTTGAAAAATTGTAAAAATACATTCAAACTAATGAGTTAAACTCATCAAAAAAATACTATCACAAAAGTGAAAAAAAGTCAATAATATTGCAGTAGATTTAAAGACTGCTCAATTTCATCATGGATAATTGATCGATACATCATAAATTGTGAAACAACTATATTTTCTCCCGATCTAAGATCACACTACCTATATTATAGAATGACCCCATATAAGAGCATGTTCATCCAATATCAAGTGAAAACATTATAATTTTCAGCGATTTTAAGACTCAATAATTTGTATCAGATCTGTAATTTTTGTAATTATATAGTCTGGATCTGACGTTTTTAGTTCATCAAAATCATAGTATAGTTCATTCTCTTGAGGGAGAAAGAGGCAGGTTGTTGTACCAGCAACCTTCCCAGCTAAAACATCATTTTTAGCGTCACCAACAATCAGCGTTTCTTCTGGCTTTCCCCTTATCACATCAAGTGATTGGTTAAATGCTTCAGGATGCGGCTTATGCCTCATCACATCATCACCAGAGATAATGGAGAGAAAGCATGATTCCACATTGCAAGCATGAATACCCTTTTCGAGGAGTTTGCGAGGACTAGATGAAACAAGTGTCATTTGTACGCCAATTGACTGGAAGTGTGCTAAAGCATGCATCACACCGTCATACAGCACCAATTCATCCAAATGAGAATATACATACGCCACAGTAAACTCCATAAGCTTCTCCATATCTAAATCTGGGTATTTCAACGCTGTATTTTCTCGATCATGGAAGAAATACTGTGCAATTGCAGAATCAATGAAGGTGTGATTTTGCTTCTCTAATGCCTCTCTATAGCCAGCAAGCCATATGTCATGCGTCATGCCAAGCGTGCCATCCCAATCAAAAACGATATTTTTATATTTCATAATGCATCATATATTCAGTCAATTTCATTTTCTTTATAATTTTACTTACATCATCATTTCAACACTTTCTTCACAAACTTTCTATGAAATCTACTACACAAATGTACCTTACCCTTCTTATAGCATCTCTATTCACTATGACTATAGAATCTATTGTAGTGTTTCCATCTGGTTTAACCTAATCTATGTACCGCCACCATGTAGGCATTACCGAGAGAAAAATGTCATCACCCACACATCCCTCTTCTCTAAAAATTTTCCAATGACCTTCCGATGAAGTCATCATCTCTGATCAGCTTTACCACGCTGCCCACTTGAAAAGTCTGATCTTTACCATTAAGCATTTCCACAACTACTACTCACACCCTTTCCTCACCAATATTTGTAGTCTTTCTGAATTTATAATGCGATTTCCCTTACAGTCCATTCACATTCATTCACTACAATCACCTCTAGATCTTCTCCATAATTCTTAAGTAAATGCAATGACTCCTCTGTACCTTTATATTGCGGATTTCCATAGTGACCAATGATTTTAATAGGAAGAGTACCAAGTCCCTCACATACCCCCTCAGGATTAGAAAAATAGTATTGTGAAAAAAGATAGGCTCCAGCAGATGATCCCGCAACCACTTTACCCTTTATAGCATCTATAAAATCAGGGTACTTCCTTATATCTTTGACTAGCTCACCAGTCTCTCCACCAGTAATAAATATGACATCAGCATTTCTTATTTGTTCAATCAAATTTTCATATGTAGCGTTAGTGACTGTAATATCTTTATTTGTTTGTGCTAGGATATATCCTTTATCCCGCTCATAGATTTTTAGTCGATCTTCTTCATCTCTTCTAGCAAAGCCGATGAATAGAACCTCATCACCATCAGAAAGATTTTTAGTAATCTCAGCACAAAAAGAATCATTGTAAGGATCGCTAACTTTAAGCCTACCACCATGCAATATAAATGTTGTTTTCATATTTTCATTTAATTTTTAAACGTTTCATCAAGCAAATTGATAAGCGCGGGATTTGCATCCAGTGGCATACATGAAATCATGCAAACTTCCTCCTCCGATGCTTTCTCTGCTTCGCAAGTCATCTTTTCTTTCAAATCTTCACGTGTATAGGTCAGGATATATGCATAATCCATACTACAAATCTCTCCCTTCCACCAAAACTTCGCAGGTCCTTCAAGGATAGGACCACCAAAGATCAATTTCTGCGCAAGAAGCGCATCGAGAATTGTGTTTGCCTGCTCTTTGTTTTCTGCACTAATGAGAACATGTATATACTTCATATCATTTCCATTTTAGCTCATATTTCCCTGCGTCATAATCCCCTAGTTCATCGAAGAGATAAAAAGTATTTACTGTGATCTTGTAAAATCTATGACCATCCTCTTCCTTTTGCTCTTCGAGTCTTTCGGGACCAATATCAAACCTGTCTTTATAGGTGGAGTATGCTGGGTCTGCGTCTGATATACTTTCACAACGCTCACACGTTCCCTCAAAATAGACACCTCTGACTTTCTCTCCTTTGGCATGCTGCTTGATGATATTGCCTGCAACTTTTGGATTGTTCTCGATCTCTATGCTGTGCCTTCTGCTAGGTCGTGAGATGAAGTAAAAGTTCAGGTCATTATCATAGGAAAAATGCACCTCTGTGATCCATGGCATATCACCATTACTTGTAGCAAGCGACATGTGGACGTTCTCTGGGAAATAATCCCTGATAATTTGTTCGATGTTCATATCATTTTCTTCAACCACTGATCAATAAATTCATACAACTCTCACTGCTGTTTTCCTCATAATAAGGATGTAGTACACTCACGATTCCTAGATAGTATTTTTGCATATATTTATATTATCATATATACAAAAACACTACGAAATGAAGTGTTTAAGCTCATTGTAATCCAAACATCACAACTTATCATAGCACCCTTTAAGTAAGAATACTGTTATTGCAGAATTGCATAAATGGCAGACTATTTTATATAGCAAACTTCCCTACACATACTTATCGACTTTTAGTCACTACGCTAATCAACTTGTGATGCAACTCCAATGCACCACATGCCAACGTGAAATTTTGATCATATCGAGAAAGAGGCTTACTATAATTCATTCGATTCCCATCGATATCAGTATAGACTCCACCTGCCTCTTCTATAATCACTTGCAACGCGACATTATCCCAAATCTTACTTGTACTATTTAACTGTACACCGTATACACCCTTTGCAACCATAACAGAATCAAAAACAGAATTTGAGGTTCGAAGATTTCGAATATTTAACACAATTTCTGCCATCATGTCACATTCTCGACGTGTTCTCTCTGGATCATCCTGATAGCCATCAATACCATATGCGACTAGAGAGTTCAATAAATTTTTCTCTGTCGATACACTAATTTTTTCTCCATTACAAAATGAACCGCCTCCGCTCTCAGCAACATATATCTCACCAAAAGATGGCAATGAAGCACCACCAACAATCGGCTGATCATTATCCAATAATCCCAACAACGTTCCATAAAGTGGTGAACCACTCGCAAAGTTGCTAGTACCATCAATAGGATCCACTACCCAAGTATACCGAGAATCGTTGTCAATAATGCCTTTTTCTTCATCAATGATATTGTGCTCAGGAAAAGTTTTTGAGATTTGTCGCAAAATAAAATTTCCTATTGCCAAATCAGCATCTGTCAAAACCTGATTATTATCTCCCTCTTTTACTTCAGCACTAACTTTTCCAAAATAGCCCGACGCTATACTTGAAGACTCCTCCAGTATAGACTTCACAAATCCTGCATATTCCATCTTCCCCATCTTCATTAGTTAGATCAAATTATTTATATCAATATTATCATATGTTCAATCCCAGTATGGTCATAGATTTGATTCACAAAAAAGTCGCTCAAAAGAGTAATTTTTTCTTGTAAAGTGATGTGTAACCGACGTATTGAAAATGATCCTTCCTTGTCGTTGGAATTACAAACAATTATTCAGACACCTCAAAACCAGGTCAACTTATAACATGATCTCTGTCCCATATATTGTCTGTAAATATCTATATCAGAAACCATTTTAAAAAAAGCATAAACAATGATAAGAATACTGTGATAAGAGCTCCCTAAAATCTCCGAGTCAAGGCTCTCAAGAGCCCACATAATGCCAACAAATATGACAATCAAAACGATATGGTGGAGTGTACTATACAAATCAATGCTAATAAAAGATTCTAGTCGATCTTCTATTTTGATTTTACTCTTTGACCATCGAAATATTGAGAAAATGACGTGATTAATAAATAGTACAAGCGTCCACCCAAGTACGATTTGTGAATCTAGATTTGCGCCTGGAAATATCACTTGCAAAGCCAGAGATCCCAATAATATCAAGAAAGAGAGACTGACAAACAGTAGGATTGTACAGGCAAAAAATCTATACAATCTACCTCGTATTTTTCTTGTACGAAAGTAATATATGATCAATGGAAAAGACTGGAACAGCACAGAAAGAATAATGTCGAGAAAGTATATAACCATAACTTCCTCAATAGAGATATTCCCACGAAGTGCAGAAGCAATTAAAAAAATGTTGACAACAACAAGTGATAAAATCGTTGGATTAATTTTTTGAAAAATCTTATATGCATTCATACCACTATAATATCACGAGCATGATACCACTCGGCATGATCGATTTCTTTGTATGTATTTCACTACAAAACCAAGCATCACAATTTTCATATCATTTTTTAATTTGCTCAGCAGCCTCGTAATCACCCTGAGTTAATTTATTCAATTTTGTTTACTCCTTAGTGAGTGATGAGATTTAGAATAGTCGGGATTGATGCAGTCGGTTTAATATCAAGACTTTTCACGTCATCACAACCCCTCCAGACAAGATTATATTGATTTTCATCCGTACTCACTTCAGGACCAGAGCCGAATACCGGATCATCACCATTAAGTATTTCACATTTGAAGATATAAGTACGCTCCCCATCATGGTCAATTGGCTCCGAGTTGTGAATAATATTCACATCTACAGAGAGTTCCTCTCGACATTCGCGGTAGAGCGCCTCCTCAATAGATTCATTGGATTCTTTTCCACCACCTGGTAAAACATAGTATTCCAGATCACCTTTTACCCGATGTATCAGAAGAAACTCTCCATCCTGTACAATAAGAGCCCTTACTCTCTCGCTCACTGGTTCACTTTTTGCTACCATAATGTCAATCTCCTGTTAATGTACAACACTCAATAATACATTAATGATTCCTTATTGTCAATTTCTTTATAGAATCTAGGTACGATTCAAACGTATCTTCGGCCAAGCTTTGTTCTATATTTTTCTGAACTACAAAACCAAGGATCACAATTTTCATATCATTTTTTTAGCAGTAGTAAGACCAGCCCAACCATCTGATCTTTTTCTTTTGGTTTGCTTATAGCGATGAGGAGTGTAAGGGCAGTAAGCGCTTCTGGTGTGATCTTTTTTTCAAATTTCATACCAGCCTTGGCGAGGAACCAAATAAAGGCAAACGCACCAGTGCGCTTATTGCCGTCGGTAAATGGATGATTCTTAACGATGAAATAGAGGAGATGCGCTGCTTTTTCCTCTACCGAAGGATAAGCATCTTTTCCAAAGACACTCTGGAAAACATTCCCAAAGATCCCTTCGAGA
>CALIRC010000043.1 GCA_938044295.1 Minisyncoccota bacterium | reverse complement strand
GGCATTCTTTTGCACAATGTTGCTCACCAACAACAAGCATACCCGGAAGTGCAAAAAATGTATCCCGTGCCCAAAAATCACTAAAATGTCCCGGACTTGCAACAATCTTACCGTCCACGAAACAAGCCTGCAAACTCTGCTGCGCAATACGCCCAAGTGTGGTAAATTTTTGTTCTGAAGGCTTTAGCATATTAGATTTGCTCGAATAAAATAAATGTAAACTGTTTCAATAATTGCACTATCATGTTTTTTCCGAAAGAAGTTTCCGCGCCTTACCTTTTTTATAAAGACCGATAACAACAAACGTTAAAATAGCTAAAATACCCACAATCCATCCAGCCCACGAAATATACTGTGCAATTTCTGCATAAAGAACGCCAAAAAAATACCCCAGACCAACAAGTGTAGCACTCCAAACGAAACCACCCAAAAGTGAATACCAAAAGAATTTTTTTAGATCCATCCGTGCGACTCCAGCGGCGACAAACGTCACAAGACAAAGACCAGTTGTAGACTTCACAAAAAAAATCGTTTTTCCACCATGTCTTTCGAAAAAACGATCCATTTTTTGTATAGTATTTTCCGTAATACCAATATATTTACCAGGACCACGCACAAAAGAAAGCCCCCATCTACGGCCAATGCTATACCACAAAAAATCACCCACCAAATCCCCAAAGACAGAGATAAAAAGGACAAAAGGCAATGAAAAAAGACCTAAAGAAGCCAAAAATGCGGCTGCCATTGTGACAATGGGTCCCTCCACTATCATGAGGAGAAACATAAAAATATATCCATTTCTTGCCAAGAATTCTAAAATATCGTAGTCCATAAAACGTATTGTATCAGAAAAAAAGAGAAAATTCCTTTCAAAAATATAATGGTTAGTAATTACTAACAGTAAATATTCTTTTCAAGAAAAAACAATAGTGCTATACTACGCTCACAATAATCCTCAAATCGAACGCCTACCACTAACAAAACTTTTAACACGAAGAGAGATGATCACGCTCAAAGATTTTACCGCAAAAGTAGCTGAACAAAACACAAAAAAAACAATCCTCACCGATATAAACCTCTCACTCAAACCAGGGAAAATTTACGCTATCATGGGACCAAATGGATCCGGAAAGTCTACGTTAGCGCGGAGTATTATGGGTGATCCAGCATTTAAATTATCCGTAAAATCAAAATTATTCATCACGCACAAAGAAAAGAATATAAATATAAAAAATCTCGCACCGAACGAACGAGCAGAAAAAGGCATCTTTCTCTCTATGCAATCACCTCTTGAAATTCCAGGTGTAACCGTTTTTGGCCTACTACGCGTAGCAACCAAAGACCGTATAATTGACGGTCATAAAATGAAAGCGACGGAGCTAAAAAAAATGATCGATGACTATGCAAATGAACTTCAAATCATGCCAGAACTACTCACGCGATCTCTAAATGAAGGTTTGAGTGGTGGCGAAAGAAAAAAAATCGAAGTACTTCAAATGGCTGTACTAAACCCAAAATACATACTCCTAGACGAAATTGATACTGGCGTAGATGTAGATGCGCTCAAAACCATTGCAAAATTCCTCAAAAAATTCACAAAAAACACAGACAAGACAATTGTGATGATCACACACTACAATCGCATCCTCAAATATTTAAATCCAGATACAACAATTGTCATAAAAGAAGGAAAACTAGCAAAAAAAGGGACTGCTCAGCTTGCCAAAAAAATTGAAAAAGAAGGCTTTGGAAAAATATAAAGAAGACTTCCTCAGTTTAGTGCAATGTGAGGCACAAAAACTACTTTTTCTCTAAGACGTACTGACCGTCGTCAGAAAAAGGAGTGTTTATAAAAGGAGCAGTGTGCAAAGTGAGGAAGTCCTAATAAAGCCATCCTCGAAAGCTATACTTAAACGAAAATAGTAAATACAAAAAGAGCATTGCGCTCTTTTTTTGATAATACGTCCACAGTAAAAATAGAAGGTATATTAAGACTTACACACTTGAGTATAATTTTAGGCAAAATCAAGACTTTGCACGAACCATAGTCTACCTATAATGAGTGAAAAAGTAGATTTTAACGACAAAGTACACCAAGTGCGTAAGTCCTCTATAGATCATTTTTCATTCAACGATTCTCCAGCCTTAACAGAGGCGCTAATGAGAGTTCGAAGTCCTTTCGCATCAATTTTATTAAGATCAGTGATATAAATACAAGAAACCGACGATTTCACTTTTCCCAAATCAGCAACCAATTTTTTAAACGAAGTAAAACACGGCGGACAATAGAGAACAAGTGCAGCTTTTCGTGGCGAAAAACCTACCACAAACCATTCATGCAGCACTTCCTTCTTTCCCTTACGCGAATACCAATACGATCCAAAACCGACAATACTTTCACCCCACATAAAGGGCGTGAGCATCGTAGTTTTTTCGATCAAGGCACAGAGCGCTTGAGCATCGGCCCGGCGCTTCTCGTGTTCAATACCAGCAAGAAACTTTTTTACACTTTTTTTGACATCTTTAGTTGTTTTAAGTGTACTCATAAGAATAATTTATACTAATCAACCTTATTATGGCAAATACTCGATAAAAAGCCAATTCTATGCTAAAATGCCAATCACAAATAGAAATCCGAATTTCATCATTTATGACTATATGACTACAAAGCTCAATACCAAAAAACTCACACCTGATAAGCATAGCTTCGCTATGCCAGAAGTTGTCGACGTCAAAACTGACCGCGGCATCGATACAGAAACTGTAGAAGCTATCTCACAGTACAAAAATGAAGCTAAATGGATGCGAGACTTTCGCCTCAAAGCGTACGAAACTTTTAGAGAAAAACCCATGCCAACGTGGGGAGCAAATCTAAACAAAATCAACTTCGATGACATTATCTACTTTCTACGCGCCACAAAACGCCAAGAACGCTCGTGGGATGACCTCCCTGCAGAAATCAAAGAAACCTATGATCGCATTGGCGTACCGGAACATGAAAAAAACTGGCTTGCAGGCGTAAGTGCGCAATATGAAAGTGAAGTCGTCTATGAAAGTGTACAAAAAGAGCTCACAAAACAAGGTGTTATTTTTTGCGATATGGATACAGCTGTAAAAAAATACCCAAAAATCGTAAAAAAGTACTTCGCAAAAACCATACCTCCAAGTGACAATAAGTTTGCAGCACTCAACAGTGCGGTATGGAGTGGTGGCTCATTTGTCTACGTCCCAAAAGGCGTAAATGTTTCCATGCCCCTACAAGCCTATTTCAGAATCAACACGGAACGCTTTGGTCAATTTGAACGCACACTCATCATCGCAGAAGAAGGCGCAAGTGTACATTACATGGAAGGCTGTACAGCACCGCTTTACTCAACAGACAGCTTACATAGCGCAGTCGTCGAAGTCATCGCACATAAAAATGCCACAGTTCGCTATACGACAGTCCAAAACTGGAGCACAAACATCTACAATCTCGTCACCAAAAGAGCAGTTGCACACGAAAATGCGCGAGTAGAGTGGATCGATTGCAATATCGGTTCAGGAGTCACAATGAAATATCCAGCAGTTATTCTCGCAGGAGAAGGTGCATCTGGAGAAGTACTTTCAATAGCAATGGCAGGTAAAGATCAAGTACAAGACGCAGGATCAAAAATGATCCACCTCGCACCAAATACAACATCCCGTGTAATTTCAAAATCAATCGCCCACAAAACAGGTAAAAGTAGCTACAGAGGACTTGTGCATATAAATAAGGGTGCAAAAGGTGCAAAAAGTTATGTCCAATGTGACGCACTGTTATTAGATGACGTATCAGAATCCGATACGTTTCCTACGATAAACGTGCATGAAAAAGACACACAGACAGAGCACGAAGCAAGCGTAGAAAAAATCGACGCCGCAAAACTCTTCACCCTGATGAGTCGCGGACTCAATGAAGCGCAAGCGCGTGGCATGATTGTAAACGGATTCATAGATGAGGTGACAAAAGAAATTCCTCTGGAGTATTCTCTGGAACTCTACAGACTCATCAACATGGAAATGGAAGATAGCATAGGGTAATGAAGTAATCACAAAAACTCAGAAAATGACTATATTCTCAGATATTACACATCAAAAGAAATCGCGATTCATCATAAAAACACCCGGTGATCACGTTTTTTTCTTCCGCAATAAATCTACAGATCTTTCTTTCACAATTGCTCATAGCAAGGCAAAATTGTACGTTTTTGGCTTATACAAAGGAAAAAACAAAGATAAATTCACACTGATCACAAGGCAAAAACACACGGTACCAGGAGCGCAGAGTCACATCCTTATAAAAGGTATTTTCGATGATGCATCTTCCTTCAACTACGAAGGAATCATTCACCTTCATAAAAAGGCAACAAAGACAGATGCAGCTCTTGAAAGTCGTAATCTAATCATTTCTGAAAATGCTCGTGTTACTGCAAAACCACAATTGGAAATTCTTCCAGCAGATGTGAGCTGCACACACGCTGCCACAATTTCTCATCTTTCTCAGGAACATATAAATGTTCTTCGCATGCGAGGTCTTGATGAAAAACAAGCTAAAGACCTCTTAATCGAAGGATTCGCACAAGACCTCATTATCCAGTTAAAAGAGAAAGCGCCAAATTCTGAAATATCAGCGCAATAGATTTCTACCGCAAACGGTATACAAACCCATAAGCAATCAATCCTACATCGCCCACAACAAATTGACTAAACTCCAAAAAACCAATTCTAGTAGCAGCAAATTCAATTTAATATTCTCTATTTTTAGGAGTCAGAGAGAAATTGAAATATCAGCTCAAAAAAAATAGTTTAATCCAAAGACACGCTAATGAGATATACAAAAATCAAAGTATACCAATGCCACTGTCTCTAAAACACTTTTCTGATCATTTCAATAACCTCGTCAAATCGATCAGCAATATCTAGTTTTTCCCGTGCCTCTGCATAGGTAAACCAGTGAGCACCCACACCCTCTAATACAGTAAATTTCTCTTGATCAGTTTTGTAGAGAAAAAAATAACGCTTAACGTCAACTCCATCAAATTTTGTATGATTATCGCCCATAAAGATAAGATCACTTTCTACTAAAGAAATATCCAGTTCTTCCCCTGTCTCCCTGATCACTGCATCCAACGCTGTCTCATCTTCTTCAATATCACCACCCCAAAAACCCCAATCAGGAAGCTTATGCCCTCTTCTATCTTGGATAAGAATGTCTTTCATGGAATTGATCGGTATGAGAAGCGCTTTTCTTTTAATCTTCATATTTTTTACAATTATTAAACCAGC
>CALIRC010000042.1 GCA_938044295.1 Minisyncoccota bacterium | reverse complement strand
ACTGTTTCTTCTTTTGCTTTCTCCCTTTGTACCTCTTTTAAGCAATCTTTACAATATACTGGCCTTGATCCATCGGGCTTAAATGGAACCTGAATTGCGAGTCCGCACATCGCACAAATTGCATCATGCATTTCTCTTGGTGCTTCTGGTTTTTCCTTCACTACAGCTGGTGTTTTTTGAAGAGGAGAATCAGAAGTGGGGCCACCTGGCCTTGGGGGTGTTGTCGGTGCTGATTTTACTACTGACGACTTATCGCCTGGTGCACCTTCCTGCGCACTACTTGGCACACTCATACCACTCCAACTCATGATGTCTGCCTCTACTTTTTCAATACTCTGCGCATATTTTTCTCTGGAAATCCTAATTACTTTTTGTGTACTATCTTCCTCGAGAATTTCCACGGGTGGCAATGTATTTGCACTAAATGCGTCCCCTGCGACACCATCAATCATTAGCTTTAGGTAGATTTGATACTTTGGTAGATTTACGATGTCATTCATCATGAAAATTGGTTCAAACTCTTTTTCAAGAATTTCCGCATCTGCAGCACCCACTCGAAATGACACGAGAGTGCCGACATTTCCAAAAACGGCATCTCGTACCTCATCTTGTAGCTGCGCTATATACTGATGTGCCAAGATCAAGCAAAGGCGGTACTTACGCGCTTCCGAAAGGATATTAGCAAATGATTCTGTGGCAAAGTTCTGAAACTCATCAACATAGAGATAAAAATCTTTGCGATCATCCTCTTCCATATCAACACGTCCCATTGCTGCAAGTTGAATCTTTGTTACCATCATTGCACCTAAGAGTGAGGAGTTATCTTCACCGATGCGTCCCTTAGCTAAATTGAGGACAAGAATCTTTTGTTCATCCATTACTTTGCGTACATTGAAAGCTGATTTCTCCTGTCCAACAACATTTCGAATCAGTGGGCTTGTAAGAAACTGTCCTACCTTGTTCTGAATTGGTGAAATGACCTCTTGTAAAACCCGTTCATTCCACTGCGAAAATTCATCAACCCAGAAAGTGCGTACAACAGGATCTTTTACATGATTTATGACTTGTATGCGATATTTTTTATCCACTAGAATACGCATTACACCGAGCAATGTGCTATCGGGGCACTCTAAAAGTGCGAGAATAGCATTTCTGAGAATGTATTCTAGTCGCGGTCCCCACGAATCTGCCCAGAGCTTTTGGAAAACACCGATTAATCCTGAGGCTACCAGAGGGCGAAAGCGAGGATCTACGTTTTCCATCACATTGAAGGAGATTGGGAAATCTTGATCTGCAGGATTAAAATAGATCACATCGTCCATCCTGCTGGATGGAATCATACTGATGAGCTTCTCAGCAGTATCTCCATGTGGATCGATAAAACAAATGCCATGGCCACCGCGGATATCTTGAATTGCAAGATTCTCTAGGAGATTTGTCTTGCCCATACCGGTCTTACCGATGGCATACATATGGCGGCGGCGATCGTCGGTCTTTATACCAAATGTCACTCTTTTATTGCGGAAATTCGTATTGGCAAACGGTACTATAATTTCTTCACTCATATATCTATAGAGAATTGATCTAACTTACCTTTTTGAATGGTATTTTATTATATCGCTTTTAAGCTCTTGTATCAAGAGAAATAACAGCTACTTAGTATTTAGTATGCTTTTTTTCAGAGATCTATGTAAATGGAAGGTTTGCTGGCGCGCCACCACGTCTTGATCCAGCGAAATTTATACCTGGTGCCGTTACTGACATGTCTGGTAGGTGAAATAGCGTGGCAAGCTCCTCAGTTGACAGATGGAATATAACTCCTGATGTATCACGATCTCTGAAGCGCTCTAATTGAATACGACTTTTACGTGATACAATTTTTGACTTAAATAAGTACTCTGCATCGGTTTTTGAATCACCGAAGATGAGAATGCTATTGTGAAAATTATCGTTGAATGGCTTCATAATTCCACCATTTACAGCGCTTACATTTGCTTTTGTGAAACCTTCCTTTTTTCCAATCACCATCATACGCATCTTTACATTGAAAAATGCCTTGGAAAGGTTGTTCTCCAGAGCAGTCAGTGTGCCTTTTTCTCCAGGAGTGAGGCGAAATTCAAGTGGTTGCTCGTCTTTTGACTCTTTGCCAAATGGTTCGAATTCTGGTGGTGTATTCCATCCAGTCACAACTCCACCAATAACGTCCGTCAAGTCTTTCCATGCCCGCGCAAATCCTGATTCTGGTGGTTTTTCTCTCCCAACAAATTTATCGATTTGCGCCATACCATCAGTATTAACCCACTTTGGTGTTTCTGCATTAATGATGAATTGTATCCACATTTGTTGCCCTGGTCCACACGCTGACATTGCTTCGAGTAACTCATGCAATGGGTCAATCATTTTGCCTGTAACATCTTCTTCGAAGTCCTTGTATGTGCGAATGGGGTATGCATCGTGTTTTTCTAATTTATAGTCTGCACTCCAATTCGTCCACTCTTTGTTTGGAACGATACGTGGAACCTTCCAGGTATAGTCCTCTGCATCGATAATTTCAACTCCAGGATATTGTGCATAAAGACCACTTTCGACAAGTTCACGAAATTTGCGGTTACATCTCACAAAAAAATGTACACTTCCTTCAATACCTACAATTTCCAGTGAAAATACTGGATTTACATAGCCCTCCACTTCTTTCTGTACAACATTTGGTCCTTTGTCAGTCCCTGCTAGAAGATTAAAGAACTGTTCCATCGTTTGTGGACTTCTCTCTACTTCCCGCGGTGGAATTATTTCTAGCAAAATATCATCTTGTGACGTAATCCACTGAATAAAAACATGTCGACCCCACAGACTTTTAAAAACAATATAAAATGCAACAGGTAATATCACAAACCATGTTGCATTAAATACTGATCCAAATATACCAAAAAAATCAAGGACTTCTCGAATCATAAAGTGTGTTTTGTTTTACGGCCTACTATTTGCGTTCTCTGTACTTTGTGCCACCTACTCCTACTCTTTTGTTCACCCTCCTGACTTGGTTTTCTGTGCACTCTTTTTAGAGCTTTTATAGATCATATTTACGCTGCGTATTCTTTCTTCAAAGTATACGTACCATTTGCATTTTCTGCAACTGCATTTAGATTGATTTTTACTGTTGCAGGCTTGACTGTACGTTGCTTGAGCACTGCTTCAATGACCTCGTCTGCTTTTAATGGTTTTTGTGATTTATTTAGCACGTCAATGATAAGATCTTTCACCTTTCCTTTCGTGTAGCCCTGTGATGCAAGTCCATATGTACCACGACCGACAAGGACGAATGCACTGTCTTTGATTAGTTCATTATGCACGGTCTGTGGGTGCGTTTTTTTATTTCCCTTTCCAAGATTTTTCTTATCGATGGCCTTTGCAATTTCACGAAAATGCATTGGTTCTTTGGCGTGCGTTAGGATCAGAAAGACTTTATCACGAATACTCCGTGGCTTCACCTCACTCCACAACACCACACCCCAATGACCAAATGGATTTTTTGCAATTTCTTTTGAGACATGGAGATGTTCTCGCATATGTACATCATCTAGCGTTTTGTGTTTGTTTGCTAGTACAGCATAAAGGTCTTTTTCTGATGCAACACTTCCACGATCAGCAAAAAAACCATGTGCATCATCATGCAGCGCTTTCCACTGTTCAAAATTAAAGTCAACTACATGGATTGACGGTTCGATAGGATGTACTTTGTGCTTATCAACAAGCACAACATCTTCTGATGCAGCAATAAAAAATCGCATTACTCCAATCTCTGCATCTTGTTTTTCTTTAAATGCATCAAAAAGTCGTGTAGCGTGCACAATGCCACCGTGTGCTCGCACATATCCTTCGATTGCACTTTGTGCGGCTTTGTACTCGGCATTGCTTGCAGCGTCAACTTCTTCAAGGCTCCCACGCACAACTTGTCGTACGCGCTCTCTTGTAATATCGTGCTGTTTACCAATTGCATCAAGTGTTTGTGGCGCATCATGACCAATTCCGAACCGACGTTCAACACAGTCGCGAGCACGTGGTGCTAAAACGCTGAGCGCATCACTACATATATCAGAGAATGACTTTTTCATAGAAACTTTTTATCATTTTTTCGTTAGTTCGTACATCGTAACAAAAAGGTTTCTATTTGTCAAGAAAGTGCCTTAGAGTTGCTCTTTAGTGCTTTTTTTTCTCGCTCCTTGTCGGATTCATCCACAATTTCACCTAGGATTTCTTCGATAACATCTTCGAGGGACACGAGGCCTATGAGCTCATTTTTTTTCATTTCTTTGTGTACGAGATAGAGATGTGCACGCTCTTTTACCATTGCACGAAAGATGCGTTCTATACTGATTGATCCTGCGACTCGCGTCATTTTTACTACGAAATTTTTTATTGGCTCATCTCTGCGATCAGAATTGAGCGCCTTCATAATGTCTCGCATATGAATATAGCCAATAATGTTTTCCTCAATTTTTCCATCATGTACAGGATAACGTGAGTACCCTTCATGTGAGACAAAATGTGCAATTTGTTCGATTGGGACAGTACCGGAGAGTATTACCACCTTGTACCACGGAGTCATCACTCCACTGACTTTTATATCTTCGAAACGAAAGATATTTTCAATCATTGCATGCTCTTTGTAGTCTATCTTGCCACTCTCTACTCCCATACGCGTCATTGTTCGTACCTCTTGTTCTGTCACATGCTCTTTATTACTCACACTATGACCTGCCCAACGAGATAAAGTATTACTCAGTGCAACAAGTATTATTACAAATGGTGTAAATAATATGCTCAAGAAATAGATTGGCCAAGCTGTTATGAGGGCAAATTTTTCATTTGAAGCGTATGCAAATGATTTTGGAATGATTTCACCAAAAATGAGAATAAGTAATGTTGTGCAGCCTGTTGCAATACCCAGCGCTGCTGAGCCAAAAAATCTCGTAGCTACTACCGTTGCGTATGACGCGGTAAAAAGATTTACAATATTGTTGCCTATGAGGATTGTGACGAGTAATTTTTGTGGATCCCTTTTTAGTTTTTCAACTACTTTTCCCGCTTCACCTCCCTTACTTTTAAGTAGACGTACCTTAGCTGGTGATAAAGAAAAGAATGCAGTCTCGCTACTTGAAAAAAAGGCACTAAGAAAAATAAGTATGCTAAATATTATCAAATCGATCATTAGGTTTTTTTTGTGTTTTAATCGTTTTTATTTTAAAAAATCTCTTCCAGCGACTTTAGTCTGAGTGTCATTGTAGACAAAATTTTCTTCTGTGTCTACGAGATGCGCTTTAATCATTATCCTCTTTTCTGCAGTTCCAAGAGGCCAACAAGTAGTTAATGTCAGTAATGCTGACTGTGAGTCTGCGAAAATTCTTGCATCATCAGCAGCTACCTCTTCTTGCAGTGTTACAAAGTATCGATGCATCACTTCATGACCGCTAGCGAGTTTTTCTGTTATAGTAATGTAATCTCCTCTTTCTACTTGCACAAGGTCTTTGAAAATTGTGTTGAAATTGCCTGCAGCCCATGAGTAATTTGAACTATGTCCTGCAATGTAACTATTGCCTCTTTTGCCTGGTAATGACATTCCTGGATAGTGAATAACGCCCCTCTCA
Source organism: Minisyncoccota bacterium (assembly GCA_938044295.1). Taxonomy (GTDB): domain Bacteria; phylum Patescibacteriota; class Minisyncoccia; order Moranbacterales; genus JAHDCW01. The sequence goes on along the minus strand of CALIRC010000042.1, from coordinate 8,671 downwards.
AGATCTTTTTGTAAAACTTTTTCTGTTGCATCTTTTGAAAGAATGATAGGTGCATCAATGTTGATTTTGTCAATCATAATGTGGTACGCGATACGACCATCGCCTGCTACCCCTGGATCATATCCTGCACTTACTTCACTACCATCTGTATATCCGTCTCCATCTGTATCACTCTTACGCGGGTTTGTACCATAGAGAAATTCTTTATCATTAACGAGTCCATCGTTGTCTGTATCACTGCTAGCAAAACTTTCCTCACCAAAGAGATTGTATTTTTGTTCCCAATGATCTGGAAGATTGTTATTATTTATATCTAATCGCCCCTTCCCTGTTGGCGAGTATCCATTACGTACTTCCATTCCATCACTAAAGCCATCCAAATCTGTATCTGCTTCAAAGGGATGCGTAAAGTACTTGTATTCTTCAATTAGCGTTAATCCATCTGCATCTGCATCAACATGGATATCTGCCTCTTTGCGCACTGCCACGCCATATCTTTGTAGCCAGAAAGGTGAAATTCCATGGTATCGCTTTTCAAGTTCCTGCGTTAATTCTTGCGATGTTTCTGGTCGAGGCAGAATTAAATCCACGAAAAGCGTAAATCGACCTGAAAAAATGAGGTAAAATATACCAAACAGCACTATGAATATTATCACTACTTTTATTCCCATTTTCATACTAACCATTTACTATTTGCCTGTAACAAGGAATGATTCTATCACTCTCATTGAATAAAGTCAACTTTATTCTCGCTATACATCTTTATTTCGATATTTTTTTCTTACGTGAGCTGGAGAGATGCATCAAACGCTCTCTTTCGAGAGCGTTTTTCTCTAGAATCGAATGATTGTAGCACTTTCATCTCTCATTCGCCTGTAAGCAATCCATGAAGCAATTGATGCACTTCCTGCCGCTGCTGCAGCTGCAAATGGCCCTGCACCTGTATCTGGAGATTTTCGCCCTCCTCCACTACTACTGTCTGGGCAATGATAGCCAAAATCTGCCTTTGTATATTCCTCATCATTATCTAATTTATGTCGTGACGTGTGATCAAGCGTTCCATCTTTGTCATATGTTTGATAGCATGATGGATCAAGTGTTTCTGTTGCCACAATCACGCGGTACGTGTCTGCGCATAGATCTTCAAACTTGTACCGACCGCGAAAATTTGTTCGATCTGTTTTTACCTTGTCACCATATTGCAGTTTTAGCTTTACATCCGTGATTCCCTCTTCGCCTTCATCTTGTATTCCATTTGCATTTCGATCATTCCACACGGTGTTACCAATCTCTGCCTCACACTTCTCCTTTTCAACTTGCACCTCTGGGAAACGACATTGGCTTGTACAATTGTTTTCATCTGCATTTCCGTCATCACACTGCTCTCCTGCCTCTGCAATACCGTTGCCACACACTGGATCGATAATGATTCGCTCTAGTGAACATGAGCTACTACACCCGTCGCCTGCAGCTGCATTGCCATCATCACACTCTTCTGGAGATTCTTTTTTCCCGTTACCACAAATTGCTCCTATAGGCTTTTTTTCTTGTTCTTTTTCTGGAACAAGCATCATACACGTTGGGATAAGGCTATTACTTTTACCTTGCTTACCTGCATGTGCATGACGTATCCGTAGTGAATCAACATTCTTAGAAAGTGTTAGACTTGTGTCTGTTTTTCCACTCCAAAATGCATCATCTTTATCATCTGGTACATCTCCACTTGGGTTAGTAGTTGCTACAGTTGCTCCACCTCCCATCAGTATGACTTTGTATTGCTCCTCTTTTTGATTTTCTGCTATTCGTCCTTCGTGGCCATCATATCCTTCAAGATATATATCATATGTTCCTGCAGAAATATTGATATCTGATGTGACTGCAAATTCGTGTGGGCTGTGTGGCGCAAAAATACGCTTCCCGCTATAGTCAATTACTATAGAACCTTCGATCTCTGAAGTGAGATGACATGAAGACTCTACTGGACTTTCAGTTGCATGTACTTTTGTGTCTGCAGGTAGTAAGAAAAGTATGGTGAGTGCAAGTGTAGCCAGAACAATAATCGTCTTCATAGAGTTATTTCAGTTTATTTATTACACTCATTTTGAGTGCGGTTATTTAAGATAACTAAATATATTACCAGATGCCATAATATTTGCCAAAATATTAAAAAAGTGTTTTTTTGTATAACTTTACCCACATCTTATACACAAAAAACAGCATCGCGTGCTGTTTTGATACTATTTACTTACAGGGAAACTCGTGAAAACTTTTGTGGCTTTACAAAAAATACTCTTGCGGCGGTGGCTAGCTGATCGTTTTATATCCTTTACTCATATTTCCTTTGTAAGTCTTTTGATTAACTGGCTATCACTTAGAATTTTACTACTAGACTCCGTTCTTTTTTTAAGCTCTACTCCTCCTGCTTCTATTGATTTGTCGGAAATAACAATTCTGTTTGGTATTCCTATTAAATCGCTATCAGCAAACTTCTCTCCTGGACGCAGATTACGGTCATCCCAGAGAACATCGATGTTTTTCTCTAGCATTTTCTTATATAACCTATCTGCCTCATCTTCTTTGCCGATGTTTATGAGGTGAACGCGAAATGGTGCTATATTCTCTGGTAGTACGATACCTTTATCATCAGCAAATTTCTCTACAAGGACTCCAAGTATCCTAGTAATTCCAATCCCGTACGACCCCATCCATACAGGTAATTTTTGACCACTTTCGTCTGTATAGTACAGTCCCAGTGTTTCGCTTTTTTCTGTGCCGAAGTTAAATATGTTTCCTGTTTCTGCAGTCCTTACTTTTTCTAACTCTTCTTTTTTAACTCCAAGTTTTTTTAATGTGTTTTGCGTGAGCACCTCTTCGTTGATTGCAATATTTTTTTCACGGTTGATGTAAATAGTATCTTCTCCTGCATCGCAAATTGTCTGAAATTCATGCGAAAACTCAGTAAATGCTCCGCCTGTAGCAAAGGTAACAAATGTGTCTTCACTGATACCAAGTTCCTCGAAAATCATACTGTAGGCATTGATACACTCTTGGTAAAACGCTTCATGCTCTTGTTCATCTCGCGCAAATGAATACATGTCTTTCATTACAAATTCGCGCCCACGCATCATACCGCTTTTGGCGCGTAGTTCATTACGAAGCTTTGTTTGAAATTGATACACATATACAGGAAGGTCACGAAAGCTGGCAATATGACTTTTCATCATATCGCAGATCGGCTCTTCGTGAGACCACCCAAAACCGACTTCTGCGCCAGACTTTAGTTCAGATTTGAACCATACATCTACAATTTTATCATCCCATCTACCTGTTGCATCCCAGAGCTCCTTTTTTTGGAGACCAGTCATAAGGAGCTCATTTGCTCCAGAACGATTCATTTCTTGTCGTACAATTTGCTTAATTTTTTCTATGGATCGTATGCCAAGTGGCAATAATGCATATGCCCCTGCCATTTCCTTGTGTATATATCCAGCACGAATCAGCAATTGAGCATTACGAGCCTGCTCGTCTTTTGGTGCAAATTTTTGTGTTTTCGTAAAAAGTTGTGATTGTTTCATAGTGTATCAATTCTACTTAGTGGCTTCTGATAATCCATCAGAAGTGATTTGTTTTTCTTGTTGTGCGTCTGATTTAGCTTTATTTTTTTTAAAAATCTCAACACCTTCTTTCGTTGTTACAAATAACATCAACAAGATCAGTAGCGTAAAAAAGACTGTATGGAAGAATCCTTCGACTTTTGGATTCACCACAGATCCCTTTATCTTCTCAATGAAGAGGAAGAGAATGCGACCACCATCTAGTGCAGGAATTGGTAATGCGTTGAAAATCGCCAAGTTTAGACTGAGAATTGCTGAAATCTGGAAAAGATATGCGATGCCTAGTTCTCGCATTTTGTTGACAAGTACAGCAATACCTAGTGGACCTGCCACACCCTCACTTGTTCCGGCACCCATCACAAGTCCTTTAAACAGTCCGAGGATCCCTATTAGAATTGCGAGCGTCAGTTTAATAGCGCGAACAAATCCTTCTATAAATGCTAGATGTGGTGGATACTTCACAAGTACCGTTTGCGCCATACTTACGCCTAGTGCACCTACTTCTTGATTGCCTAGAATACCTCTTAGTTCCAACTCTTGCGCACCTCGCATAACTCCCACTGTCACTGCCTTAGTACGATTGTTATTTATGACATCTACAAGATCTTTGACGTCAGTGACTTCTGTGCATACGCTGTCTGTGCAGATTTTTTTGATCGCATCACCAGTTTCGATGCCCATTTTTTGCGCTGCCGAATTTGGCGTAATAGTGTTGATCAATACTTGTTTTTCGCCGATAATCCATTCGGGCTTTATTTTTTCTTTAATATATTGCTCGTCATAGGCAATCGGCAATCCGATCATTAGAGCGATACTTATCAGTAGCCAGCCGAGAATAAAATTCATTGTTACCCCAGCAAAAAGAATTTTGAAGCGCACCCAACCACTTTTTGCGATGAAGCTGTCTTTGTCTGGATGCTCTTGATCTGGCTTTGCGTTTTCCCCTTTGATACGAACAAAACCACCCAACGGAATCCAATTGAGTGAAAAAAGAGTATTATTTCCGTAGTATTCCTGTGTGCCCCAGATCCATTTTTTTTCTCCAGTCTCATCATCCTTCACAAATCCGCCGATGCGTGGTGGGAAGCCAAATCCAAACTCATGACATGTCACACCATTTCTACGTGCTGTAATGAAATGCCCTGCCTCATGAATGTAGACTAATACACCCAGTACTAAAAGAAATGTTACAAGTGCCACAAAAAAACCCATTGGAATCCCAGAAAAATATGCGAAGCCAATCAGGAAAGCTATCATAGCAACTCCAAAGAACCTCCGATCAATACTTCTGAGACCGTATATTACTGCTAAGACTGCAAGTGCAATGAAGAACTCTTTTCTCTCAATTAACTTCAGCGCATGACTTGCTGCTACCAATATAGCAATAACAATGATCAGGATTTGTGATTTTTTCATATTTGATTGGTTTTTTATACGTGAGATGGAATTCTACACTGTCATAATCTCTTGCTCTTTTTTCTTTCTTGACTCTTCGATTTGTGCATTGTGAGCATCTACAACTTTTTGCAAAGCATCCTTTCCTGCGAATTTATCATCTTCGCTCATTTCTCCACAACTTTCTTCTTTTTGAATTTCTTTCCAAATTTCTTCGCGGATTGCTCGCACTGCTATGCGCGCTTCTTCTGTTCTTTGATTGAGCACCTTAACAAGGTCCTTGCGATTTTCTTCGGTCATTGGTGGAAGTGTGATTCGCAGGATTTCTCCTTCATTTGATGGCATGATTCCGAGATCTGCCTTTTTGATTGCTGCCTCTATAGGTTCGAGCATCGATTTATCCCATGCTTGAATTACGATTTGCCTTGCTTCAGGAACGGTAATATTAGCAGCTTGTGCCAATGGAGTTGGCGTACCATAGTAGTCCACCGTGATACCATCGACAAGTGTAGTTGATGCTCTTCCAGAGCGCAGTTTCGCGTATTCACTATGCAATCTTTCATGAATTTCACCAAATTCCTGCTCTCTGGAATCTATAATTTCTTTGTACTTCATAATTTTATCTATCTCTTTACATTGTAGTATCCAATATACACTATTTCTGGATTTGTGCGATCATAAACGATATGACTGACTGCTTGGTTTGTTTTGGTATCAGTGATACGCCACCGACCCTCCCCTACGAGTACATAAATTGCTTTTGCTGAGGCGAATGTGAGTTGATCACTGCGCAAAGGATTTACAGATATTGCGCGAATAGGTATGCCTTTTGCACTTCCGATGATATCAACCTCTTCCCATGAGTCACCATAATTCTCAGATTTATACAGTGATGTATCTGTACCGATGTAGAGCTCTCCCGGATTTCTCTCATGTACAAAAAATGAGTGAATTGTTCCATTAAACCCCTCCTGCTCTTCTGTACGCTCATAGTCTGTGATGGATTCCCACTGCAAGCCTCCATCGTATGATCTGAGAACATCATTTTGTGATGTGTGCACATACATTTGCTCGGCATTTTCTGGGTCAAAATCAATTGCAAGTATTGTTTCATTGTTTGTGCGTAGGTTTTTCCATGTCTTTCCTGCATCAAAGGATTTCGCAATAGTGGAATTTCGAGAAGAATTTATACTTGTTCCGATATAGATTACATCGGGATTTTGTGGCAAAAGTTTGAGCGCAGTGACGCGTGTCCCAACAACCGGCTCCGTGTATACTTCTTCCCAATTTGCTCCAGCATCGGTCGTTTTGTATACACGCCCTTGTGACTTCCACGGAGCAGCAATATAAATTATATCTGAATTTCGGGGATCGATTGCTATAGCATCAATTTGTTCTGGTGGAAAATTTACTTTCTCCCAACTTTCACCAGTGTTTTGTGATTGATACAAACCACTGCTTTGTGTTCCGACATAAATCGTATTAGTATCAATGGGATCAATTGCAAAAGCAATGATATTCGCTTTTGCAAGGGACGTTTCTTCGTCGATTGTATTTCGCTCTTCAAAATCAAGTCCGCTGTTTACACTTTTAACGATGCCACCATTTGATGGACCTATATCATTATTACCTAAAAAAGGCACGCATCCTGAAAGCGTGATCACACAGATACTAAGAGTGAGTAACTTGAACCTCATAATTGCTTTATTTTAGCAAAGAACCGAGACGAATGGAAGTGAAATTTGAGCTTGTCGACAATCAGCGTATTCAACTTTTTACCTTTTTTTGATGCAATGCATATTATTCCACGCCTGTTTGATTGCTATTTTAATCTACACTATGTTGCGGATTCACTATTTTTAATTGTACTCCCCTCAAATCCACCGCTACCCAAATATCTTTTGAGATTTTCAAGATTATCCCCACTCATTGTTACAACTTCGAGGTTTTCTTCATCTGCATACTTCGCTGCTACAGGATCAAATGGTGTATTCATTCCTGGTGTCCATTTATCTCCAATCATGTCGCGAAATTTTTTCCATGAAATTTCTTCTATTTTTACTGCGTCGTCATTTTCTTTAGGATCTTTATCGTAGATATGACTGATATTTGAAAGATTTATTATTTTTTTTATTCCTAAGTATTTTGCGAGGACTACTGTGACGTAATCTGTTGAAAACCCAGGTCTCCAACCTGCTGCAATCATTACCGGATCTTTCGAGTGATAAAAATCCTCCAAATCATGAGGGTTTGTGTTAATTTTGGGAAACGCATAATCACGAAAGATCGTTCTGAGTAGTTGCGCATTCATACGAGTAGCGTGGATTCCTAACCAGTCTTTGTCTTCGTCAGGAATTTCTGGGATTACTTCACTTGCGGCATTTTGGTAAATTCTTGCAGTGCGACCACCACCTGTTACAATCACAAATTTTTGATTGTACTTTTCTATGTGATCGGAGATGATTTGTCGAAAATCTCCCAGCATCTTTGCATCGATTTCACCTGGCACTATCAGTGATCCACCGAGATTTAATATAAATGTGTCTTTGCTATTCATAATTATTGTCTTTAATCATTCTTTACCTCTATTAAATTTTTTTCAGTATTTTCGTATCTGGTTCAAATTTTTCTTTGCATTTATTCTTGCTACATCTTTACATTGGCGCCTGGGCAGTATGTATCATTTTAAGGTACAGCATATTTCTTAGTCACATGCTTTTGTTTTAGTATACCCTCTTTCTTTTGCATCATCTTCCGATGCAAAGCATGTGAGATTTTCTTTTTTTATTCTTCCCACTGCCTTACAGCTTGGAGGATAATACTTGGTGCCATTTACACTTCCGACAAAAAAACATCCACCTTCGGTCTGCTTCGTGCCTTTTACTTCACCATCTTCTTGCTGATTCATTTTATTACTGATTCCTAGTGTTTGACATTGCTCACTACATAAAACAGTGTTCACGCCTTGTGTCTGCGTAATCTGTAACGGTTTCTTCGCATTTTCCATGCCTCTGAGTATGCCAAAGGTGTAGCTTCCACTTGCCACTATTACGAGACTTATTAGTGTGAGAATGATCTGTTCCCACGTTATCCACCATTTCTTCAGTACTTCCATAGCATCATCCAGAGTAATTGACAATATTTGCTTACCTGCTATAATAACACAAGTATTTAAAAGACTATAGAGTCAGTTCTCAAAGAGCTGACGGTTTATATGTAATTATAAAGAAATGGCACATAGAAAAGCTGGTGGATCTACTAGTTTGGGTCGAGACTCCATCTCCAAGCGACTTGGTGTAAAGATTTTTGGCTCACAAACGGTTAATGCTGGCAATATCATCTTGCGCCAGCGTGGTACAAAATTTAATCCTGGTGAGGGCGTTTCGCGCGCTCAGGATGACACACTTTATGCAACTACTGACGGTGTCGTTGCTTTTTCCAAGAAGAAAGTTCGAGCATTTACAGGTAAGCTAAAAGAGCGACGGTATGTTAGCGTTGTTTCGCAAGACAAGAAGTAGTTTTTGTCTTCATTGCTTTTTTTAAAAACATCCTATGGGTGTTTTTTTGAGTCCTATATAATCTTTTTCATTTAGAATTTCCTCACTTTGCACACGGCTTCGCTATAAACACTCCTTAGGACTTACGTACTTGGTGTACTTTGT
>CALIRC010000041.1 GCA_938044295.1 Minisyncoccota bacterium | reverse complement strand
AATGATGCAATATCTAAAGTTGAAACTTGGCTTTCTTCTAACAATGTCTCAAAGACTAACTACGTTATTTTTAATTACAGAAGAGAGGTAAGAAATAAAGAAAATAATTTACAAGGGAAGAGAGAATAGTACGACTTTTCTTTAGAATTTCTATATCAAATTTAAAGGACAAAGATTCACTAGTTTTAATTTTTATACAATGACTGGATAGTTGATGATATACTCTGGGTGGTCGTTTTGGTCAATAACTGTTATCTGCTCGTTCAAGAGAACTAATCCATCCCCTGCTGTAAAAATAATCATCTCATTACCGTCAGATATAAATCCCATCAGTGTTGCCGCGAAGTAGTCACTTTGCAATCGATCTTGCGCTGTCCGCCCATCGAGTACTTTATGTTCAACTGGGTATTTCCAAATAGTGCTGTGTGACAGTGTGAGAGCTGTCAGGCTCTGCAGGTACTGCGCACATGCACCGTATAGTACTCGTGGCACATCGCACATTTCTATTCCACTACAGAGAAATTGCTGGATACGATCGTAAGCAAATACGCTAAGTAATCGTGAACCTACTTCAGTATTTGAGAAAAAAGGAAATCCTGTGCACCCATCTGATACTAGACCCACATAGTAATTTTTTTTTGTACTTGGAATGTAAAACTCTTCCGACAATACTGCGTCTTGATTATTAAGACCTAGTCGCATATGTCTTGATCCAAGTTTTGTGCCTTTTCTCACTATCCCTTCCACATTACAATCTCCTACGTGATTCTGTTGATTCATCATTTTACCCTACTGTGTTTTTTGGAATATAATTGTTAAAGTTCTCTTTCAATACTTCTACCTTCATCAGGTAAAACTATCCTGCCTCAAACATACGATTTATTCATCTTTTTTTTGACTTGCATTTCGTACTGAGACTAAATATAGTTTTTGTAATACACTAACTTAAGGCAAAAAAAATTGTTTCCTTGTTGTGTATTACTATCACTATATCGTGTATTATATACACTATCTGTATTTTGTCAACCCCTGCTTTTCCTCATCTTTGATGTTGGAGTATATACATGTTAAAAAACAAGTGTTTGTACACTTGTTTTATAGAATGTCTATGGCATGGTATTCTTTGTCTTTGAATGCATAGAGTGCTGCTGGCCTGCTTTTTTCTCCGGTTTTCATTTTATCTGTTTTTTTCACAATGCCGAGCGAAAGAATTTTCTTTCTGAAATTTCTCTTGTCCATTTTTTTGGAAAGAATAGTTTCGTATACATTTTGTAATTCTGTCAGCGTGAAATTTGTTGGCAAAATATTTCTTACAATATTTGTGTAGGCTAGTTTTGCACGGAGACGCTCTAATGCTACTTCGATCATCTCACCATGATCATAGGTTAGCTTTGGTAGATCAGTGATGTCATGCCAACACACAGCCGCATATTCTTCTGTGGTGCGCAAGATTGCGGGATCAGCGTGCACAAGCGCCATGTATGCTATTGCTACAACTCTACCATCATTATCCCGATTTACGGCGCCAAATGTTCCTAATTGCTCAGCAAATACGTCTTTCAAACCTGTTTTTTCTTCCAAAATACGCTTTACAGCATCTTCGGGAGATTCTTTCACATCCATAAGTCCTCCTGGAGCAGCCCATTTTCCTTCATGTCCAGTCTTTTTCATTTTTATGAGGAGGGTATGGAGTGTGTCATCGATAATTCCAAAAAGGATAATATCTGTGGCAACTATGGCGTAATCTATCCGCGCAAATTGTGTTTTCTTTTGTGCAATCATGGCGTTGTTATAATTATTGTATTATGTACATAAATGTTTTTTTCGTCAAATTAATTAATTGACAAATATTATTTTTATGCTATAATATTTTCTAGTTCACACTGGAGAATGTCATGGAATTTATCCTTAACAATATATTTTATCCGTATACAGTATTTGCAAGCATGAGTGCAGGATGGCTCCTTTTTATTGCCATTTTGCTCGTCGTTATAGCAGCGTTTTTTTCTACAAATAAGAATAATCGAATTTTCCTGCTATGCATTGTATTTTTAGTTTATATCGCCTCTTGTAGGCATTTGGACATGAATAGCAGTATTCCCATGGCTTTTTTTGCGGTGATTTCAGGATTTTTGCATGCTTTGCTTTTATTTCCTGGTTATCTCTTGTGGGGATTTTTATTTGCGAAGTATCTAATACCTCGTCAATACGGGGTCGATCGTGATCTTTTTCCAGATCGAACAGAGTATGCTGTATTGTTTTGGCTTCTGTGGCCACTACATACTATCTGTGCCCTTTCTGGCAATAGAATGCACTTATTTTTTCCTGCTTTGGGAAAATACTACAAAATGTTCTTGGATATGCTCACCGAAATGATTGATGTATTGCTGGATCTTTTTGTAGTAATCCTTAATAAAAGTAAGGAATTCTTCCAATTTTTCAGAGAGCCTCTTCGTAGGATTTTGCAATGCATCGCAATTGTATGCAAAGCCATCGTAAGAAATCTAGCTCGGAGTGCTCGATAATCATGAAAAGTGAAAAGGTTGTACAAACATGTACAGCCTTTTTCTTTCATTATGTATTCTTTACTTCAACAAAGTCTGCTATGTAAACAAGTCGCTTCAGGGCTGTGAAAAGTGGTGTGCAGGTGTATAGAGTAAGCTGTGGCGTCTCTGTCTGTTCTAGAATTTCTACAGCGTCTGCTGATACTGTTTTTGATTCGCGTACTTTGTAGACATATTCTTTTCCGCCTTGAAAGAGGCTGACTTTGTCACCTATTTCTAATTTGTCTACATGTCTAAATGCTGAATATGCTGGATTCCTGCCAGGAATCCACCTGTGACCTGAAATTACTACATTTCCCTTATCTGGATTTGGTAGAGCTGATCCTAGATGTCGCCCAACGCCACGCTTGAGATCGTCTTTGCTAATTCCGTTTACAATAGGTGCTTTGAGATCAAGTTTTTCGGTGTGGACTTCGATCCAGAAATCACCGAATTGTGTAAATTCTTTTTTTTGAATCGGTAGTGATTCTTCGTCTGATTGTTTTTGTACTTGATCTTCTATAGTTACTTCATTTGCAACCTTGTTCTCACTCTGTTGTGATTCAGAGTCATCTCCTATGGAGATTGAAACCTGTTCTCTATGTGCTGCAAAAAAAGTTATTATACCTGTAAGTGCCAGCGCACCTACAAATGCTAGTCCCTTTAACATCCTTTTTTTTGCAGCAGTTGTCATGTGGTATTGTGATTATCTATTTTTATAGTACCATAATCTGGCATTGGATATAAGCCCACCAAT
>CALIRC010000040.1 GCA_938044295.1 Minisyncoccota bacterium | reverse complement strand
ATCTTGGCTGTAATGAAGATGTAAACGATGTGGATTTTGGTTTCATACAGAAAACAGGCCAAGTAGAAAAACCAAAGATTCTTGCAAAGACAGGTGGAGTGTCATGGTGGTAGCGCATCTGGTTGGCAATATTTGAGTAATACCATCTCCAAATAACCACCCAACACCCAAGTGCACACTCTCGCGGCTGCGACACCTACCACAGCTGCTTATGGGTCTAGACACACTGCGCATCTGTGGCAGATTTCTCGCTCACGAGAGAGCACACTTAATGTAGGCTGGTTATTTGGAGATGGTATAAGTTCCATGTAGATTGTTTTATGTATACAGTATTACTCACAATAAAAGAGAAGAAAATGACACTTGCTTTGCTTCAAGATGGTGCTGTGATAGCAATGGAGCAATGGGTTGACGAAAATAACTTACTTGAAGTCTTTTTTTCTCACCTGTGCGCTTTGTTAGAAAGTAAATCTCTTTCTTGTTCCGATATTGCTACGTTTAGCTTGGAAACGGACTTACCCACAGGTTATACGACATTACGTATCGCTCAGACGCTTATAAACACGCTTTCATTTGCTTGTTCTGAATGAGATCTTGCGTAAATATTCTTTTTGCTCTAGCCCTGTGGTACAATTACGTAGGAATCGGAAAGGGGAAATAGTACTTTTGATCCGATTTTGTGCGAATGTGTATAACTTTTGCATTATCATGGGGATAAGTCATGGATAAATGCTATTTATTACAAGAAAATTACTTTTTTGTCATTGGTTAGCCAATTGACAGGATTCTTTGTGTTTGTTACTATCATTATACGGAAAATAATCCACTTTATTTTGATGCGCAGTATCTGCAATTGCAGTGCCAGACGTGTCAAGGGGGATGAGTCACACGCACATTTTTCATACAATTAGGTAATTTCACTAAATTTCATTGGAAATATATCCTTCATTAGGGCTTAATGCTGCCTATGTGATGCGGGAGAGTTCTGATGGAACGTCTTTTTATGTCTAAAGTTGATAATCGGTCCGTTGGTCAGACACTTAAGGTTAGAGATACGTTTAGTCCCTCTTCATCGCTTGCTAAACGTAAATTTTTTAAAAAACAACTCGCTGTTTCTCTTCCTAATTTGATTGAAGCTCAGACAAAATCCTATGACTGGTTTCTTGAGCGCGGTATGCAGGAACTTCTTGATGAAGTCAATCCGATTACAGACTTTGTCGGTAAGGACATGGAGCTTACGATAGATGAATACTTTCTCGATGACGCAAAGCATGATGAGATTACAGCACGTGAAAAAAATGTTTCTTACGAAGCACCACTGCGGGCGCGCGCAAAACTTACATTGAAAAAAACAGGAGAAGTTCGTGAGCAGGAGATTTATTTGGGAGATTTTCCACTTATCACTGATCGCGGTACCTTTATTATAAACGGTGTGGAGCGTGTGATCGTATCGCAGTTGACGCGAAGTCCAGGTGTTTTCTTTTCTATGGAATACCAAAAGGGAAAGAAGCTTTTTGGTGCAAAAATTATTCCAAACCGGGGTGCTTGGCTGGAGCTTGATGTAGACCGTGATGGTGTTATCTCTGTAAAGATTGATCGGAAGCGTAAAATTCCCGTCACAACTCTTTTGAGAGCTTTTGGTTTTGTGAAGGACGAGGATATAAAGAAGCAGTTTGATGATACGACTATACTGGATGTTGATTATATTACTCAAACTCTTGCAAAGGACATCACGAAATCACAAGGTGAAGCGTATCGAGAGGTTTACAAACGTATTCGACCAGGGGATCTTGCAACAGAGGAAAATGCGCGCCAGATGATTGAGGGAATGTTTTTTAATTTTGATCGCTATGACTTTGGTGCTGTGGGTCGTTATCGTCTTAATCAGCGTTTACAAACTGATCGTCCTGATGAGGAAGCAAATCGTATTCTCAATACAGATGACTTTATCCTTATTATCAAGGAGCTTATTCGCATGAGCGATGATGCAAATGCAAAGGCTGACGATATCGATCATTTGGGTAATCGTCGTGTGCGCGGTGTTGGTGAATTGATTCAAAACAAGATGCGTGTAGGATTTGCACGTATGAGTCGGAATATCAAGGATCGCATGAGTACGTGTGATGCTGAGACGGTTGTACCTGGACAAATCATCAATTCGCGTCCCGTTGCAGCTGCTATTAAAGAGTTTTTCTCGAGTTCACAACTTTCGCAGTTTATGGATCAGGTGAATCCACTTGCAGAGCTTGAGCATAAGCGACGTCTTAGTGCACTTGGTCCTGGAGGGCTTACTCGTGAGCGTGCTGGTTTTGAGGTGCGTGATGTGCACCATTCGCATTATGGTCGTATCTGTCCTGTAGAAACTCCTGAGGGTCCAAATATTGGATTGGTGGGTCATCTTGCAACGTATGCGCGGATCAATGATTTTGGTTTTCTTGAGACTCCCTATTTTAAAGTACACAAAGAAGTTAAAAATACAGAAAAGAACCTTGTTGGTCGCATTCTTAGTGAGGGTGTAGCTAGCGTGAAAAAAGGTACGAAGATTTCAGAAAAAGAAGCACAGACGATCGCTAAGGATAGTGCAAAGACAATTGCTGTTATGCCGTTTATCTCCGATGATATCGAGTATATTAATGCGACCGTAGAGGATCGTCAGACGATTGTGCATGCTGGTACTGCGCTGGATGAAGATCGAAATATTGCTGATCATATGCTTGATGCGCGTGTGCATGGTCATCCTGACATTGTGCACTCTTTAGAGATTGACTATATGGATGTGTCGCCGAAGCAGTGTATCTCTGTTGCCACCTCTCTGATTCCTTTTCTCGAACATGATGACGCAAACCGTGCACTTATGGGTTCAAATATGCAACGTCAAGCTGTGAGCTGTGTGAAGCCAGAATCTCCTATCGTGGGTACTGGTATCGAAGATAAAGCTGCTACTGATTCTGGGCAAGTTGTTACTGCACGACAAGCTGGTGAAGTGACAGAAGTTGATGCTGGACATATTATTGTTACAGAAGATGCACCAAAAGGTAGTAAGAAAAAGCCACATCGCCGTGAGTATCTTTTGCAGACATTTGCAAAATCAAATGCTTTTACTTCTATGAATCAGGTGCCACGAGTATCTGTCGGACAAAAAGTTGTTCAAGGTGAGCTTTTAGCAGATGGAGCGAGTACTGAGCTGGGTGAACTTGCACTTGGACAGAATATGGTTGTAGCCTTTGTGCCGTGGGAGGGATATAATTTTGAGGATGCGATCATCGTTTCTGAACGTGTGCTGCATGCTGATCGCTATACATCAATTCATATTGAAGATTTTACGATTGATGTGCGTGACACAAAGCTTGGTCCTGAGGTAGTGACACGTGACATTCCAAATATTGGAGAGGATCGTCTCAAAAATCTTGATGAGTCTGGTATTATTCGCATCGGTGCAGAAGTGAGTTCTGGTGATATCCTTGTAGGAAAGATTACACCAAAGGGTGAGGGTGACTTAACGCCTGAAGAGCGACTTCTTCGTGCAATTTTTGGTGAGAAATCTCGCGATGTGAAAGATTCATCGTTGTATTTGCCACATGGTGAACATGGAAAAGTCGTTGATATTAAAATTTTTACACGTGAGCAGGGTGATCGTTTGCCAACAAGTGTTTCTCGTCAAATTCAGGTGAGCGTCGCACAGCTTCGTAAAATTGCTGTGGGTGATAAGCTTGCTGGACGTCATGGAAACAAAGGTGTGATTTCTCGTATAGCTCCTGCAGAGGATATGCCATATCTTCCTGATGGAACTCCAGTTGATGTGATTTTGAATCCTCTGGGTGTTGCGTCACGTATGAATATCGGTCAGATCCTTGAAACACATCTCGGTTGGGCTGGGCTTACTCATGGCTATAAAGCTGCTACACCACCACTTGATGGTGTGAGTGAAGAAGACATTAAGGCTGAGCTTAAATCTGCTGGACTTCCTGAAAGTGGTAAGATTCGCTTGATTGATGGTAAGACAGGTCAGGCGTTTGATAATGAATCGACGGTTGGTGTGATGTATATACTGAAACTTAATCATTTGGTTGATGATAAGTTGCACATGCGTTCTATTGGTCCGTACTCTTTGATTACACAGCAACCACTTGGTGGTAAAGCACAGTTTGGTGGACAGCGATTTGGTGAGATGGAAGTGTGGGCACTTGAGGGTTATGGTGCTGCTCATATACTGCAGGAGATGCTTACGATTAAATCGGATGATGTTTTGGGTCGTGCGAAGGCTTATGAATCCATTATCAAAGGTGAGGATATCAAGAGTCCAAATATTCCAGCGTCGTTTCATGTGCTCGTGAATGAGCTCAAGGGTCTTGGACTGGATGTAGAGCTTACAAGTCGCGAAGCTACACCCGAGGAGGCGTCTTCTCAAGAAGATTTGCAGGATGTAGCAACAACTCCTGAAGAGGATGCTGGAGCTGATGCGAAAGATAAAACGTAATCACTATATTTGTAAGAATCTATCAATAGAAAACAACACTATGTTCAATGAAAATGAAACATCGACAAAGGTAAGTGATTTCGAAAGTGTGCGACTTCGTGTGGCGAGTCCAGAAGCAATGCTTGAGTGGAGTAGCGGTGAAATTACGAAACCAGAGACGATTAACTACCGTACACAGCGGTATGAAATGGATGGGCTTTTTTGTGAGCGCATTTTTGGTCCGAGCAAAGATTGGGAATGTTATTGTGGGAAGTATAAGCGTATTCGTTATAAGGGTATTACCTGTGATAAGTGTGGTGTTGAAGTTACACGCGCTATCGTGCGTCGTGAAAATATGGGGCATATTCAACTTGCTGTACCTGTATCACACATTTGGTTTTTGCGTGGTGTACCGAGTAAAATCGGTTTGGCACTTGGTCTCTCGCCACAAGCTTTAGAGCGTGTTGTGTATTTTTCATCATATATTGTGACTGAGGTCGATGAAGAAGCGCGAGCGAGTGCTTTTAAGGATCTTGAAGGGGAGTATAAATCAAAGCAGAAAGAATATGCAGATGCGAAAGATGATGAGACACTTGAGGAACTTAAGAAGCAATTCAAGTCAGCAAAAGATGATCTCAAATCTCTCAAGCAATATCAGGTTCTTTCTGAGGTAGAGTACTTCAATCTTTCTACAAAATTTGGCCAAGTTTTCTCTGCCGGTATCGGTGCGGAAGCTATTAAAAACCTTCTTGAGGATCTTGATGTTGATAAGACGCTTAAGCAACTTCGCATAGATCTTGATGAGACGGAAACGCTCGAGCGTAAAAAAATTATTAAGCGACTGAAATTTTATCAAGGTATTAAAAATGCTGAGATTGAACTGCACTGGATGTTGCCTACGGTGATTCCTGTCATACCGCCAGATCTTCGTCCGATGGTTGCTCTTGATGGTGGTCGTTTTGCTACATCTGATCTTAATGATCTTTACCGTCGTATCATTAACCGTAATAATCGTCTTAAGAAATTGGTTTCCCTTAATGCACCTGAGGT
>CALIRC010000039.1 GCA_938044295.1 Minisyncoccota bacterium | reverse complement strand
AGCTTCTTTTGCAGCGCGGTAGCGTTTGGATCTTGCCCATTTGAAACCTTTGGCACGCTTGAGAAGATTTTTTCGTCTTTTGTTTGCGGTAACGCCGCGTTTTACTCGAGCCATAGTGATGAAATAAGAGAAATTAGTGTGACGATGTCGCGTTGTTTACGAAGCAATATCTCTATGATAAAGCTTTTTTGACGTTTTTCTCGTCAGTTTTGAAGAGTTGTTTGTCAGCACGCTTGTTTCTAGTTGCGCTTCCAGTCTCTTTTGCATTGAAGTGATTTTGTCCTGTTGCACGACGGAGAATTTTTCCATTTTTTGATACGCGAATTTTTTTCACAAGTGCTTTGTGTGTTTTGAGCTTTGGCATAGGTCTAATATCGTGGTTTCCGTGCAGGGCAACCAAGTAATTAATAGTGTTATCGTATTGTACAGTATGTGCTGTAGTTCGTCAAGATGTAGAATAGATCTATTCTGGCGCAATAATTGTATTGAAGCCTCCAGGGAATCTTTTAATCTCTTCTTCTTTCTTGAAAGGCACTTCGATCATATCGAGAAAAGCTTGAAGATTTTTTCGTGCGAGGTCTTGGTATGCTTTTTCGCGACCGCGCATAATAATTTCAGCTTTTACTTTATTACCTTTTGCGAGAAATTTTTCTGTTTGTTTTTTCTTGAATTCAAGATCATGCTTATCTGTGCGAAGGCCAAGTCGCACTCCTTTTGTCTCAACGCGTGTTTGAGAGGCTTGTGCTTGCCGCGCTTGTTTCGTTTGCATGTACTGAAATTTTCCATAATCAAGGATTTTGCAAACAGGTGGATTAGCTTTTGGAGAAACTTCTACAAGATCAAGACCTGCTTCGTTT
Source organism: Minisyncoccota bacterium (assembly GCA_938044295.1). Classification (GTDB taxonomy): domain Bacteria; phylum Patescibacteriota; class Minisyncoccia; order Moranbacterales; genus JAHDCW01. The sequence goes on along the minus strand of CALIRC010000039.1, from coordinate 5,722 downwards.
GCTAGTGTCCGTGCATCTGTAATATCCATCTCACCTTTGTGTGTGCCTTCATGATCAATGACTACAACCGTGCGTGCTTTAATACGAAGGTTTGCACGCATTTGGGGGACCTTATTTGGTTGCGGTTTTGGTTTTCTGCGAAATCGTCTACGCATGTATTGTTATCAATTATTACTGAGTAAGTGGGAATTTAAAAAATTTGTCTGTTTGAGTGTCTGAATATGTTTCAAACTGCGTTTAATCGCATGTACTTTAATGTCTGCTACTGTACCATTGATTCTTCCTATATGCAAGTTTTTTTGTGCTTCTCATAAAGTGATCGAAGTGATCCTCTGTGTATGATATAATGATGAAAACAAAACACATGTTGCGATTTTTACTATTTAGTATGATTTTTTCTGGTGTGGCACTTCTTTTCGATGTGCGTTTTGTATCTGCGGATGCATCGGAATCATCAACAGGATGGTTGTGGGGTGGCACAGAGGAAGTAGATGGTGGAAGCAGTGAAGATACCACTGGTCTTGGGTGGATTAGTTTAAACAGTTCAAACTGTGATACAGACAATGATGGTCAAAGTGAGGGTGCTACTGGTTGTCCAGCTACTGGTACTACTGTTGCAGATTATGGAGTGCATATTCCAGCAACGGATGGCGATCTTAATGGTTATGCGTGGAGTGAGAATGTCGGGTGGATTAGTTTTCAACCTTCTGATCTCGCAGGTTGTCCGCAGGCGCCGTGCAATGCGTATCGACTTGATGATGGGATATATGGGTGGGCGCGCGTTGTGAGTATACGGGATGCAGCTTCTAATTCTGGAGGTTTCGATGGATGGATTAAACTCCATTCTTTGACAGGTGATCCAGTTTCTTATGGTCTAACGATTGATACAACAACGACACCTAATGAAGTAAATGGTTACGCGTGGAGTGATGAATTTGGGTGGATTAGAGCTGTAAATGTAGAGATTGCAGCGAGCGAGTCGCTTATTGTTTGTCCGCCTGCGGTTACGATGACGATCGACGGTACTTTTCAATTACGTGCATACTATAGACCAGGTGAAAGTATTTTGAGTTGCAATGATGTGCTTTTGACCGATACTGATGTCACGACAACATCGACGTGGAGTAGTAACAATACTGGTGTTGTAACTGTAGGTGCGTCGACTGGTATTGCGACAGGTATTGCTACTGGAGGTCCTATTGATGTGACTGTTGCGTATCTTACAGAGAGTGGCACTGGTCTTGTGTCGGTCAACGGCGTAACAAGTCCATGTGGGAATGGCATAATTGATTCTGGTGAGGTCTGTGATCAGGGGGCAAGTGCAAACGGTTCGTGTACGACTGGTGTGCTTTATGATCATGATTCAGATCCTTTGACGGACGATGTAACTTGCAGTGGTGCGTGTGAGATCAATGCGTGTCAGTGTACTCCATCGAATTAATTTGATATGTTTATTTTTTTTAATTGTATATGCTGCGATCTTGGTCATTTATACGGGTAGTTTTTGTTAGTTTATTGCTCATTTTTTTTGCATTTTTGTTGCCGTATTTTAGTGTGCATTATAAATCGCCATCACTTACACTTACTGAAGCCACATCGGATGCATCCGAAAATATTTTCATATATGCGCGAGGTTTGACAGGTGAGGAAAAAATTGCATTACATATCAATGGAAAGCCTTTGGAATTCTGGAGCCTCACGACAGATATTGCAGAATATGTATATGTACCAACAGAAGCAATTTCTATAGATACTCTCTCGATTGATTTTATAAACGATCGCTGGGAACCAGAACAAGAAATAAATTATGATGTTCAGATTGATTATATTATCGTAAACGGAGATCGTTATGATAGTGAACACGCTTCTACTTTTTCTACAGGAACGTGGCAGGAATCTTCGTGGTGTGCACCTGGAAAAAAATCTTCGGAGTGGCTCCATTGTGGCGGTAACTTTACATATAATGTTCCTTCTGGAACTGTCGTGGGCGGTGGTGGTGCCGTGGAAAAATCTGCATGTTCAGATGGTGTAGACAACGATCAAGATTCATTTATTGACTTGTCTGATCCTGATTGCGATGATGCAAATGATACATCCGAAGAATCACAAAATTCAACTATTTCGCGTACAGTTACAGTCAAAGCTCTTGGTGCACTAGGTAGCGAGGAAATTGCATTAGCAATTGGGGGAGAGGAGTTAGTCACGTGGACGCTTACAACGGAATTTAAAGACTATACATATGTTTTGAAGGATGGTTTGTCACATGATTTTATAGATATACTTTTTACGAGTATCGGGGATGCAGCTGAAGATGTGCGCATTGATTATATTCGCGTAGATGATGCACTCTATCAAGCTGATGATACCTCGGTATTATCAAAAGGTTCTTGGGATCCTGGCAGTGCTTGTGCTGAGGGTTACAAACAATCTGAGTGGATTCATTGTCAGGGTGGGTGGATGCGTTTTAATGTTTCACAGAGTCATTGGCAATGTGGGAATACAGTCGAAGAAAAAGGGGAGGAGTGTGATGATGGTAATGTGGTAGACGGTGATGGATGTAGTGCTATTTGTTTAAAAGAGGAAGGTAGACCAGACATCCCTCAGGATTTTCAAGTTATTAGTACGACTGAATCCACAATCACTCTTGAGTGGATGCGTGATGCAGTGACGGGTTATAATATCAAACGTGATGGAGAGTATTTGACAACTGTTGAAGAGACATCTGAGCATGTAGTTGGTGATAAAATTGTTTTTGAGGATGATACCGTGGAGGAAGGTGCTATACACACTTACCAGATTACGTCATTTTTGGGAGATCTTTTTTCTACTGCGACGGATGTTGTACGTGCTCGCGCCGCAACACCTGATCCTTCCACTGTGCCAATTGATCGTTCCTACCTGCCTACTGATATCGGAAGTGAATATGAAATCGCGTTTTTCGATGAGTTTAACGGTCAGTATTTGGACATCAATAAATGGAATTCATCATTTATTTGGGGACCAGGACTTATTATCAATAATGAAGAACAATATTATATTGATCGTCTTTCAGGTGATTACTCACTTGGCGTAAATCCATTTAGCTTTACTGGAGAGAATCTCGTTATCACTGCTGATCGTACACCCGGAACGTTCTTGGATGATGTTGATGGCCAAGAGTATACATCTGGCATTATTACATCCCGCGATGCGTTTAATTTCACGCATGGATATGCAGAAGCGCGTGTAAAAATCCCTAAAGGAAAAGGTTTATGGCCCGCGTTTTGGTTGCTGAATACGTATTATGTTGATAAGCGTCCTGAGATTGATATTATGGAGAATCTTGGACATGAGGTAGGTAAAGTACATCAAACGTACCATTATTACAACGAGTCACACCAGTTGATTTCACAAGAATCTACAGTCAGTGAAGAGATTTACTCTGATGATTTTCATGTATATTCAGTTTTGTGGGAACCGGGACTTATACAGTACTATGTGGATGGTGTGCCACACAATCGTATTGAGGGAGATGGTGTTGCGTCGCAAGACATGTATATTCTTGCAAATCTTGCAGTTGGTGGAAACTGGCCTGGATCGCCAGATACTTCTACTATTTTTCCTGCAGAATATGAAATCGATTACATACGCGTGTATCGTAAGTAGTGGTAGTTTTAAACAAAAATGAGAGCTATAGAATTTGCGTGACTTACTTTTGTACATATTACTTCTCTCTATTTATCGGTATTGATTTCACCTATCAGTCTTGATTTTTGAGATGTGTACGCACGTGTATATAGTGGAAAGAGATTATAATTATTTTTCTGTATGTTGTTGTGGGGTAGTACAACTATGTGTATAACCTCGAATGAAGTTATGATGTTAATAGTGTATAATGATTGTAGTGAAAGGATTTCTTGTAGGTTTGTTTGTAAATGTTTGAAGGTAATGCGCACAGAAAACTTTAGAAATTTTTTGATAGTCGTTTTTGGATTAGGTTTGTGTAGATTATTTATATATACATGAAAATCAACCAGCAACAAAGAAAAAAAATAAAATACAAACAGATTTTTTCGGGGATGAGCATTTTTGTAGGAGGCTTTTTTGCATTCCTCGCTTTAGTTGCTGGATGGGATACTGTTAAAGCATTTGTTGAGCCGTCTGCGACGCCACCCTCTGGCAACGTGACAGCACCGATTACAGCTGGTTCACCAGGACAGACAAAAGAAGGTTCGCTGATTGTTAATACAGATGGTGTCGATGCAGAAGGTTTGATTGTTGAGAAGGGAGAACTGGAAGTGCGTGATGGTGAGTCGAGTTTTTCTACTGGCACATATAGTGATCCTGATAATGCGAATATATATGATGCGCGATTTGGAGGATCAAATCGTGGTATTGCAGTGCGAGGGGAAAGTGTGTTTTTGGGTCCAGTAGGTATCGTTGATGTTAGTCCTGATGGTACGCTGCAGCTTGATGTGGAAGGTCAGATTGGTGCTACAGAGTATTGTGATGAAAATGGTAACAATTGTAAGGATATTGCAAACCTCTCACCTTCACCATGGGTTTACAATGGTAATGAGATCGAATATAAAGAGGCAAATGGGGATGTGCGCATTTATTCATATGATGGTGGTGGCGCTGGACGAAAGGGTGATATCGATATCTTACGAGCACGAGGCACAGAGGCTGCACCTGAAGTAGTGCAGGACGGTGATTCACTTGGTGGCTATAGGTTCTTTGGATACACTGGCCTCACGGGAGGCACTTCCTTTATACCTGGCTTTATGGGCACCGCTGGTATGAAAGCAGTTGTAAATGGTACGCCAACGGTTAGCAATCTTCCGACACGCTTGTCTTTTTTTGTGAATTCTGACGGAACTGGTACTGGAACGCCTGAGAGGATGGTGATTGAAAGTACTGGTGGATATATTGGTATGGGCACTATTGATCCTACTTCACGTTTACAATTAGGAGATAGTGCTATTACAAATGCTTCGGATTATATTTCATTTGGACAGAGAGTGGCAGCTACAGAGCCAAATATGCCTTATATCGGTCAAGACTCTGTTGATGGTGCTGCAAATGATTTGGCTCTTGGAGCGTATTCTACTACAGGTGGTGTAAACTTTTATACTGGCAGTGCTGCAGCTCCGTTTGATTCTGGGAATATTCGTATGCGAGTAGATAGTTCGGGAAATGTGGGAATCGGTGATACAACACCTGACGCTACTCTCAAACTAGATGTCGAAGGTCAGGTAGGTGCTACAGAGTACTGTGATGAGAATGGTGGAAACTGTTTTTTGGCAACTGATGTTACGGGTGGCGGTGGCGGCGGTGGTGGCGGCGGTGGCACTTTTGTTGGTCTTACTGATACGCCGAGTACATATACTGCAGGGTCTGTTTATTTTGCTGGTGTTACTGATGTGCTTGAAGATAATGCAAATCTTTTTTGGGATAACAGTAATGATCGTTTGGGTATCGGAACTACGTCGCCAAATTATGCACTGTCGCTCAGTGGAGGCTCTGGAAGTGTTTCACAACAATTTTTCAATACTTCTACAGGTACTACTGCTACAGACGGTTTTTATTCCGGTATTGATAGTACGGGTAACGCATATCTCAGAAATGCTGAAAATACCTCGCTCTCAGTCTATACAAATGATGCAGAGCGTGTGACTATTGCTGCTGATGGCGATGTCGGTATCGGAGATACAACTCCAGACGCAACTCTAAAACTTGATGT
>CALIRC010000038.1 GCA_938044295.1 Minisyncoccota bacterium | reverse complement strand
AGACATCTGCCACAGATGCGCAGTGTGTCTAGATCCATAAGCAGCTGTGGTAGGTGTCGCAGCCGCGAGAGTGTGCACTTGGGTGTTGGGTGGTTATTTTGAGATGGTATTACAACCTGACATCCAACAAATCAACATCGTCATCGTCACATACAATTCTATCAGCTTGTACGTAAAGCTCTTTTTCTTCTTTTTGCGCATTGACAATTATGCACGTCATACCAGCTGCTTTCACAGCTTGCATCCCCACCACAGAATCTTCTACACCCACGCAATCCCCTGGTGTTACGCCACATTTTTCTGCTGCGAGTAAATACGCTTCAGGATGCGGCTTCGCACGTGCTACATCTTCCCCAGTAACAATAACCTCAAACAAATTTTGTAAATCAGGATAACGCTTCAGATAAAAATCTGTTGATTTTTGCCTACCAGCAGTCACAAGTCCAATTAAAAAACCTTCCGCTTTCAATTTTTGCGCCCATGTCACAACTGGCACAAATAAGTCAGGAACCATCTCGCCTTCATATAACATTTGTTTGTGTGCAGTTACAAATGCACTAGCTGGGTAGTTATATTTAGATTGAAAATACTGTGCCCGATAATCCAAAGCCTGTCCTCGACAAGACTGTAAATCCTCATCTGTAACCTCGATTTTCTGCGCCTTTAAAATCGCACAAATCACCATATCCCCACGATTCTCAGAATTCACAAGGGTCCCATCACGATCAAAAAGATACACTTTCACCATAAAGAAATTCAGACTATAAAAATATATAGCACTACACAAATTACATAGGACATACGCACTTGAGAGTAATTTTAGGCAAAATCAAGTCTTTTCACGAGCTATAGTCTACTTATAGTGAATAAAAAACGGAGATTTTAACGACAAAGTACACCAAGCGCGTAAGTCCTATACAAACAGATAATTAACAACAGCTGGCTAAAGATCAAGTACTTCACCACTACAGGTACAGTTTCCACATCGATCTGCATTCTCGACTATTTTAAAGATATACTCTGAAATCTCCTCGACACTACCCATACCATCCACCTCAGCAACACGCTCTGCAGATCGCCACGACTCAACCATCGGCTTTGTGCGGTCATAAAAAAGCTCTATACGCTCCAGTATTCCTGTCGGTGTATCATCAGCACGCCCTTCCTCTTTCGCACGCTTCATAAGTCGAATAAATGCTTCCTCTTCTGAAATATTGATCGAAACCACATGAAAACATCGCTCATTCTTAGCAAGAAGTGCCTCGAAAACAACTCGTTGCGCTTCCGTGCGTGGCACACCATCAAAAAGAATTGGCTTCGTCGCATCCAAACCATTCATAAGATTCTCCACAATCTCCATCACAATATCATCTGGCACAAGATCACCAGCATCAATAATCTTTGCTACTTTGCGAGCCAATGGACTGTCATCACTCTTAAGATTGCGAAAAAACTGTCCAGTTTCTAGAATCTGAAATCCAAATTTTTCCGCAACAATTTTTCCTTGTGTACCTTTGCCAGATCCTTGTATACCAACAATAATTAGATCTTTCATAAAATATAGCTCCTTCAAATAAATAAGTAATATGCCACACAAGTATATCAAAAAATTCACAACCTGACTATAATGAATACCTAAGTCCTAATAAAAAAAATCCCCCAAAAGGAGGATTTTTTCATGGTCAACACAATGTCACAACTATGAACGTTTCACTTTTACACCAGGACCCATAGTCGAACACGCTGAAATACTTGCGATAAGCGCACCTTTGTGTGCATCCGTTTTAAGGCTAGCGAGTGCACTAACAAATGCTTCAAAATTCTCCACTAATTGCGATGTTTCAAATGAAGTTTTTCCAATCACCTGATGAACAATACCAGTTTTATCGTTTTTGATATTTTCCTTTCCCTTCTTAAGGGCGCCTACAATACTCGTAATATCTGTCGTCACAGTGTCAGTCTTTGGACTCGGCATCAGCCCGCGCGGACCGAGCACCTTTGCAGCACTCGCAAGCTTTGGCATCATTTCAGGTGTTGCCACAATCACATCCACTGCAGGCAATTTACCCGCCTTTATCTCATCGATAAGTTCTGCGCCACCTATAACATCTGCTCCTGCATCTTTTGCCTCATCAGTTTTCGAGTCAGTGATGACAGCAATCTTTGCTGTTTTACCAGTGCCATGCGGAAGTGTGACGCTTCCACGAATAGCTTGCTCACCACGCTTAGGATCAATACCCAGACGGACATGCACCTCTACAGATTCATCAAACTTTGCCTTTGCATGTGACTTGATGAATTCCATCGCCTCTTGTGATGTATATTTTTTTGTTTTATCAAGCGCCTCTGAAGCCGATCGATAATTTTTTCCTTTTTTTGCCATAGTATTTATGTGGTAGTAGCAGGTTTGCACCCTCCCACGATTATGATTAGTCACGATCACATACAAATGTCGCGATAAATAAATTAAAAACCAAAACTATTTCCAACTGAAGTTATCATAAGATATGCATAAGAGCTATTGCACTTCTATACCCATAGAACGCGCTGTCCCTTCCACAATCTTCATCGCAGCCTCAACATCTGCAGCATTCAAATCCTGCATCTTCACCTCAGCAATCTCTTGAATCTGTGCTTTCGTTACCTTGCCTACCTTATCAATAAGTGGATTACCTGCACCCTTTTTCACACCAGCTGCTTTTTTAAGAAGCTCAGCCGCAGGTGCAGTTTTCATCACAAAATCAAACGAACGATCCTCATACACTGAAATCTCAACTGGAACAATATCGCCTCCCTTGTCAGCAGTCGCTGCATTAAACTGCGTACAAAAATCTTGAATATTGATCCCATGCTGTCCCAAAGCAGGACCTACTGGTGGTGCAGGATTTGCTTTACCTGCAGGAATTTGAAGTTTGATAATTGTCGATACTTTTTTGTCAGCCATATGTTGTGTAAAAATGAGGATTCAGAATCTAATTTCTGCCCCACCTCATTTACGATTACGAATTACTAAATCTTCTTAATTTGAATAAAGTCCAACTCAACAGGCGTCTCGCGACCAAACACCATCACAAGCACTTTAATTTTCCCACGCGCCTCATCAATATCACGTACCTCACCATCAAAATCCTTGAATGGACCGTCAACGATTTTAATCTGCTCACCTTTCTCAACATCAATACGATACTTCGGCTCTTCCTGCCCCATACGCTTCTTTAGACTTAAGATCTCCTGTGGATCAACAGGCGTTGGCGTTGTGCCGAGTCCGATAAAACCCGTTACATTTGGTGTATTACGAACAACATACCATGAAGCATCAGTTACAACCATCTCTACCAAAACATATCCAGGATAGATTTTTTCTTCTACGGTGACACGCTTTCCAGCTTTAATCTTGATCTTTTTTTCTGTCGGCACAATGATGTCAAAGATGAAGTCATGCATATCCATAGAATCGATGCGCTGACGGAGATTACGTGCGACATTGTCCTCATACCCAGAATATGTATGAAGCACATACCAAGCTTTCCCATGATGTTGCGTTTGTTTTGCCATTTTTTTACGTGATTAGTAAATAATATATCTAGGACTTACGCACTTGAGTGTACTTTTAGGCAAAATCAGGGATTTTCACGAGCCATAGTCTACCTATGGTGAATGAAAAACGGAGATTTTAACAACAAAGTACACCAAGTGCGTGAGTTCTAATATCTACAAATTGAATTACTGTGACTCTCCCTCCGTAACAACAGGATCGTTTATAATCGCCTCAGGAACAACACCTTCGATAACAGCCTCAGCATTTTCACCCTCCTGTGTTGGTGCGATCTCAATTTCCTGCACTGACTCCGGAGAAATATCTGTCACACCGTCGGGAAGGTTAGGCGGCGTAACTGAAGGAGCTTGCGGTAAAAGAAATTCCTTTATTCCTAAACCAAAAAGATAATCAAGAGCGCCTAGAAAAGCTGCAACACCGAGACTGATAAGCACAACAAGTATCGTATACTGAAAAGTCGTCGAACGACTCGGCCACGAAACACGGATGAGCTCCGCGTAAGCTTCACGTAAAAACTGAAAAATATTATTCATAGATACGGTAAATGTGACAAAAAACCAATAAATAACTGATCAAATTTGGGTTTTTTAAAAAGCCCTTCGGGGCTTTTCTATACTGACACCAGTGTACTACAGCACACATTACCTGTCAACTGGAAGTGTAGAACTACCGAGATCAAAAACCTCCACAGGAACAAAAAGGCGCTTACCCTCTAGCTGTGTTTCTTCAAAAAGTGTAAGACTCATAAAATCTAAAAGAAGCGGAAAAGCAATGGTAAGATCTTCTCTAGATGGAACAGTAGAAAGTGCAGAAAGCTGTCTCTGGCGCATCCGACCCAAAACAACGTGCGGTGCAAATTTCTGAACAGGCGCATGCGGAATCTGGAGCGTATCAAGCAAACAACCATAAAATATTCGCAAATCTTCACTATTTACACCGTGCAACCACAATGCATGAGAAGTGCGAATATCCTTTTCACCCCCTTCTGTGGTAGACTTTTTCCACTGGGGCGCAATAGATTCAAACTCCAGAGCAAATGGTTCGACTGCACAACAGGTTTTTGCCATCCCAGAAACAACATCTGTCAAAGCATCTTCACGGATCCATCCAAGTGAAAATAGTGGCACATGCCAATTCTCTGCCGCATACATACGAACCGGCACAGACGGCAAACGCTTCAAAGCACGCATAAGCATCTTCTGCACATGCGTATCAAGCTGCACGCCAATAACAAGCTTTCGATTTTTTTGCATAATTGATAGTACCCTAACACAAAATGATAACAAAGAAAAGGGAAATCAATACATGTAAACACCTTCAATAGTCCGACAACAATAAGACAGTAATCAAAACTGTATTTGCTACAATAACACTATGCAAAACACGAACAAAAAATTTCTCCTCTCCATCGCGCCACTCACACGCATCTCCCTCTTGCGCGATCAAACATTTTTTTATACCGCAAATGAAAACCTCCTACCAGGCACACTCGTAGAAATACCGATCGGAAAACGAACTGTAAAAGGAATCGTTATAAACAGTCATGCTGATTTTACACGCGCTGGCGGGATTGTTCTCAAACCAATCACACAGGTAATTGCAGTAAAACACCTCACAAGCAAACAAGTCATTTTCGCACAAAAAATTGCGCACTACTATATTGCACCACTCGGTACAGTACTAAAAAGCTTCGTGCAAGAACCAAAAAAAGCTATAAAAAAGAAAAATCTCAAAAAACTTACCTCGATCATCCCACTTACCGTAACCAAAGAACAAAAAAACACAAGCAAAAAAATCACGAGTATCATAGAAAAAAATAATTCAATCCTCATAAACACCCACGCAAGTAGCGCTGTAAAAAACCTCCTCTACACACTATTAACTGATCTCCTCACCAACACAAAAGATCAAATTCTCATCCTCGTCCCAGAACGTTCACATATTTCCACACTAGAAAATGTGTTATGCACATTTTTTCCAGAAGAAATCATAACAACACTCTCTACAACGATGACAAAAGGACAGTTCTTCGAAAGCTGGGAATTAACACGTTCAAAAAATACAAAAAGGATAATCATAGGAACCCGCAGTGCCCTTTTTGCTCCATACGAAAATCTTGGTCACATCATCCTCTTAGATGAACACGATGCAACGCACAAACAGTGGGAGAAAAACCCACGCTACGACGCACGCGACTGTGCACAGATTCTAGCAGAAATCCATAGCGGAAAGTACATCGCATTGTCCCCAGCGCCAAGAATCACTACATATGAAAAAGCACGACAAACACAGTCATTAATTACCCTCCCAGAAGACAAAAAACCACAAACAACAGTTGTGGACATGAAAATCGAGTACAACGAAGTCAACGAAAAAAAAAGGAAAAAAGCACACCCCGCCATTGCACGAACAGTGAGAAATGAAATCAATAAAACACTGGGTAAAAAGCAGCAAATCCTTCTGTTCATCAATCGTCAAGGCAAGAATGCTTTTTCTGTCTGTACGCGGTGTGAAACCGTTGCACGATGCCCACAATGTGAAGTAGCACTGACAGAAAGTACACGCGGCCATCACCGCTGTCTGCACTGCGCATTCACAACAGCCATTTTTCCCGCATGCAGACAGTGCAGCGCTCTTACATTTAAAAGTGTGGGACTCGGCACAGAAGCAATCGAAGAAGCGATGAGTAAAAGTTTCCCACATGCATCCGTAACGCGCGTCGACAGTGAAACGATGCGGTCACGATCATCCCACGAAAAACTCTACAAAAAAATATCTACAGGGACCGTTCAGATCGTCATCGGCACACAAATGGCAATCGCACCATGGTCTCTACCATCACTTGGCCTAGCAGTCATGATCGACCTCGACACAATCCTTGGTAGCTACAATTATGACACAGATGAAAGAGCATTTGCACACATCAATGCTCTCAGTGCGCGTCTAAGTGAATCACAGATAAAAAATACACATCTCATGATCCAATCATACGACACAGAGCATGAAATCGTACGAAATCTCAGCAAAAAAAACACATGGAATACCTTTGCACAAGAAGAACTTGCCATGCGAAAGATTCTCTCATTCCCTCCCTACAGTGAAATTATCAAACTCCTCCATCAATCTCCAAACAAAAGTAAGCAGGAAAAAGAAATAAATGCAGTCTACGAAAAAATCATCTCAACATGTGAAAAAGAAAAAAACCTCATCATAAGCGAACCAGAAGATCCACTCCTCAAAAAAATCCGCACCAGATACCGCAAACAAATTATAATAAAAATAAAAGAAGGTAAAACACCAGAATCGCTCATAAATATCCTCAAAGAACTAAGTACAGAATGGACAATAGATCGAAACCCTGTAAGTTTGACATAAAAAAAACAGGTAAAACCTGAAAAAATTTGTGGCACAGAATCTGATTTTCAGATTCTGTGCCAAGGAATATTCTCTAGTTTAGAAAATCACCTTTTACCACATATTACAATAGTATCATCCACGTCGGCTCTGCATCACGTCCACTGCAGTTTACTCGCAGATCTTGTCCCTCGGCTGCAAATCCAGATGTATTGAGGCGCAGTGTAGCAGCTCCTTTACCAAGACATGCTACACCCACAGGAGCGTCATTTACAAGATCTTGTCCTTCAATCCAATTTTGATTCATACCTGCATGTAGAGCAAATGCTCGGTTAGGATATCGATCATGACGCTCAGCACGGAGTACAACGGCACCCTCCCCTTCGATATCAAACACCTGTGAAACTTTTCCGTTATGTGAATAGGGCAACTCATATACATTGATGGTATTAACATCAACATACGTTGTTCCATTCGGAACTGGCAGTTCATTTGAAACGTGATGATCCTAAACTAAATCACCTTCATACAGAGAGCCATTATTATAAAATACTGGAACACCATCTACATCACAAACGACTTGAAGACCAGGATAACCGGCAGGTTGTGAGCCAATACTGTTGATCATTAGAGTATATGTATGACCTGAATTGATACAACCAGCTCTGATTGTTCTGTTATCTTCATCGTCAGCTTGACTCGCATCCACTGAATCAAAAAATTCATGGATACCATTGTAACCCCAACCTTGCTCATGACCACTACCGTCTTTGATCACAAC
>CALIRC010000037.1 GCA_938044295.1 Minisyncoccota bacterium | reverse complement strand
TGTTGATTTTGCCTATGAGGTTTCTCGTTCACTTGCTGCTGTGGAAGGTGCTGTGCTTTTGGTAGATGCATCGCAAGGAGTACAAGCGCAGACGCTTACAAATCTCTATTTTGCGCTTGAGCAGGATTTAGAAATTATTCCCGTGCTGAACAAGATTGATCTTCCAAATGCTGATCCTGAGAAGGTAAAGGCGGAGATTGTGAGTTTGATCGGTTGTAGTGAAGATGAGATTCTTTCTGTGAGTGGAAAAACAGGAGATGGTGTGCAGGCACTTCTTGATACTATTGTTGACAGAGTGCCACCTCCTCAGGGAGATTGTGATGCGCCCACGCGTGCACTGATTTTTGATAGCGTATATGATTCATACAAGGGTGTACTTGCTTATGTGCGCGTAGTGGATGGCCATATCAGTACGCAAGATCATGTGCATATGATGAGTACAGAAGGTGAAAGTAGTGTTGTGGAGCTTGGTCATTTTTCCCCGACGTATGCGAGTGCTGATGCGCTACCTGTGGGCGATATCGGTTATATCGCTACAGGCTTTAAGAGTGTGCGAGAGTGTCGTGTGGGTGATACTGTTACACTTAAGCGTGACATTAAAGAAAAGTCGTATGCGCATATCGAACAACTCTCTGGTTATAAAGTTGTTGAGCCTGTGGTATACGCGAGTTTTTATCCACAAGAGGGTGATGATTATGGACAGATGCGTGATGCAATGGAAAAACTTGAATTAAATGATAGTTCTTTTCGTTTTGAGCCAGAGAGTAATATTGCTCTTGGACGTGGTTTTCGTTGCGGTTTTTTAGGCCTTCTTCATCTTGAGATTATTCAGGAACGTCTTACACGTGAATTTGATGTTGCTGCGACAATTACGACGCCAAGTGTAGTGTATCGTGTGATGACAAAGGGCTCCGGTGGGCATTTAGAAGAAATAGAGGTGTATTCGCCTTTGCAACTTCCGGATCCATCGACAATTGAATCGATTCATGAGCCATATGCACGGCTTGATGTAATCACGCCAACACAGTACATGGGTAATGTTATGGAGCTTATGAATACAATTCGCGCACAGTACAAGGCAACGCAATATCTTGATGCGACGCGTGCGCAGCTGACATTTGATGCGCCACTTATGGATATTATTGTAGACTTTCATGATCAACTCAAAAGCGTGAGTAGTGGTTATGCGTCGATGTATTATGAGCAAACTGATTACCGTGCAAGTGATTTGGTCAAAATGGATGTTTTGCTTGCGGGGGATCCTATCGATGCATTTGCTCGTATCGTGCCGCGACAGTGGTCTGAGCGTGAAGGAAAAGCTATGGTGAAGAAACTTAAAGAGGTTATTTCACGTCAGAATTTTGCAATTGCAATTCAAGCTGCTATAGGTGGTAAGGTGATTGCTCGTGAAACACTGAGCGCCTATCGTAAGGATGTGACAGCAAAGCTCTACGGTGGTGATATCACACGTAAACGTAAGCTTCTCGAAAAGCAGAAAGCTGGTAAGAAACGCATGGGAACGCATGGAAAAGTAGAAATTCCACCAGAAGCATTTGTGAAAGTTCTTCGCAAATAGTTTAGGACTTCTTCACTTTGCACACTGCTCCTTTTATAAACACTCCTTTTTCTGACGACGTACGTCAGTACGCCTTAGAGAAAAAGTATTGTTTGTGCCTCACATTGCACTAAAGTGAGGAAGTCCTCTAGTTGCTTTTACTGCCTCATTATTTATTTCTTTTTTTTGTAAAAATGAGCTGGACCGTAAACTCGCATTAATAGATCATAGACATGCTGCACAGAGATTTAGTCATGACTAGTTATTTGTATGAAACGTTACGCTGAACCTGCTCGTTGGCAGACAGAAATGATATACTTTAAAAAAATGAAGGGTTTTTTATACAGATGTACTGAAAAATGAAGAGAATAGGACTTACGCACTTGGTGTACTTTGTCGTTAAAATCTACGTTTTCCACTCACCATAGATAGACTATGGCTCGTGCAAAGCCTTGATTTTGCCTAAAATTACACTCAAGTGCGTAAGTCCTAGAGAAATAAAGAAAATTTTTGTTATAATTTCTGTGTGATTTTTCGTTGATTTATCAGTCTATAAATTTATGAAAAAGAAAAATATTATCGTTGTTGTTTTGCTTCTTCTTTTGTCTTTCGTGATTTCTCGCGGTCCTTCGCTGCGTGGTGGAGATGCAAAAAACGGTATTAAAGCGAATGTAGTCACAGAGATTGTTGTACTAGAAACAAAGGCAAAAGAGGCATCTGGATTAGAATTCTTAGATGATCAGTGGTATGTTGTCGATGATAATGGACGTCTTTTTGTTGGTGAAAAAGAAGTGGAGCTTGCTGGTGATTTAGAAGGTCTTGCGTCATGTGGTGAGAAGCTTTTTGTCGCTTTTGAGGATACTGGACGGGTGGAGATTTATAATAGAGATCTTCAGCAACTTTCGCACCTAGAGACTGGCATTGGTGGAAAGTATGACGGCATAGAAGGTATTGCATGTTCTCGCAGTGGACTCTATGTGGCAGATCAGGAAACTTCTGAGATTCTTTATTTTACAATGGATGGGGTTTTTCGTGATCGTTTTGGTATTCCGTATCCAGATTTGTCTGGGTTGGATTATGCTGGAGGATTACTGTATATTATTTCTGATGAAAAAGATGTGATTATTGTCTATGATCCGCAGCAACGAGAGGTGATTGATGAGATGCCACTTGCACATGGGGAAAATTGGGAGAGTATTAAAATTCTTGACAATACAGCGTATGTTGTTGAAGATAAGGAATCTGGTGGCGCAAAAGAGTAGTGTTTTTTATGTTCATATTTGTTTCAATAGTGCTGCTTGCTTACTTCACACTCAGTTATTGACTATTCATGGATTATTTTTGTTTCTCCTGGTTATGATTTGTCGCTGGTGAGTGACGAGTCAGGTGGACAATTGCAGTCTAGGCAAAGCGGTTAGCAGAGAATTGTTTTATGTGAATCTTCCTATTTACTAAAAGTCCTATAAAATAGTATTAGGAGTCTTTGTCAAATGTGCTTGGTTCCGCTATAATTGAAGTATTCTACTCTAAACTGTGATATATGTGGTCTAAGAAAAAACGGAAAACAGTGTCGATTTTTTGGCTTGTTTTTGGGGTTATTATGATTATAGCCATGATTGGCTTTTTGCTCACACCTTTACTATACACTTATTAGTGGATACCTATGGAACGAAATATTAGGCAATTTTGGATTTCTGTTCCACTTCTTCTTATTGGTGTACTTCTCATTTGTTTTGTGCTTTATAACATTGCAAAAGAACATAAACGAACGACAAAAATTGATCAGGAAATTGCGAAACACGAAGAAGTTGTAGCTGAAATTTCTGGTGAGAATGATCTTTTGCGCAAGACCATCTCTTATCTTAAAAGTGAAGAGGCGCAGAAATTTAATGCACAGAAACTCGGCTATCAGTCTGAAGACCAAAATGTGGTAAGTGTGCGAGATGCAGATGCTCTCGAAGCGAGCATCGTAGAGGATTTGAATCGTGCGCAAGAAGCATCGTCACTGCCTAAGGTGGAGCCGCAGG
>CALIRC010000036.1 GCA_938044295.1 Minisyncoccota bacterium | reverse complement strand
AGCATTGGCGTGTGTGGTGGCGCGTTTTCTTTTGACGGTATGTTCTGTATTTTTTGCAAAGAGGTTTGACGTGGTACCTCTTTATTCCTTGAATTTATTTTCTCTTCGTATTGTGGACAATTTTTTAGAGTGCTTATGCATAAAAACATAGTGAAGATTATTGTTGTTGGCGTTAGTATACTTTTACTTAGTATCAGTCTTTTGCTAGTGCTTACGTATGTTGTGCCACTGGATTCACCACTCGTAAAAAGATTTTCAGGTATCTTACCTGCTATGATGATTGATGGAAAAATTGTTTCTGTTGGTGAAATTTCTGAAAATGTACGGGCAACACGACATTTTTACGAGAATCAAAATTTTTCTGATGTCGGTATTCGTATTGACTTTGATACGGTAGATGGTCAGAAGCGTTTGAAGATTGTTGAGCGGGAAGTGATTAATAACCTTGCTGAGAATATTATTATTGCAGATATTGTACACAAAGAAGGTGGTTCTGTAGATAAGGAAGCGGTTGCAATGGCGCTTAGTCGCACATTGGAAGAGGGTGGGGATATAGATTATGCAAAAGAACGTGTCGGTCTTTATGGTTGGTCACTTGAGAAATTTGCGCGCAAGATTATTAAACCATCTCTTTACCGTGAACGTTTTGAAGAGTCATTTATGCGTAGTAATGTTGCTAGTGAGGAGATGTGGTCTAACATCCGTGCTGCCAAGAGTATGATTGATGATGGTCGCTCTTTTTCTGAGGCTGCTGAGATGTATTCGGAAGGGCTTACAGCCTCTGAAGGTGGTACACTTGGTCTGTACAGTCGTGATCAACTTGACTCTGCAATTGCAGATGTTGCTTTTGCACTTGAGGAAGATGTTCCAAGTGATCCTTTTGAAACGTCGTATGGACTACATCTTTTGCTTGTAGATGATATTGTTTTTGATGAGGATGGTGTAAAGGAATTGGTATCGCTTAATCATATTTATTTGCGCAAGAAATCGCTTACGCAACACCTCAACGAAGAGTTTGCTCGTCGTGATATTCGTATTTTCTTACCTGGTTATGCTTGGGATGCTGATGAGAGTTACATTGTTTTTACGGATGACGAGCTTAAGGCATTTGAGCAGCGAACGATTGAAGAAGCGCAAGAGGCTGTGCGGCAAACTGTTGAAGAAATTGTGGCCGAGGAGGCCGCTACTGGAAATGAAGCACTCCCAGAAACAGTACTAGATGAGAGTGTTGCATCTCCTGCAGATACTTCTAGGGAAGTACAGTGAGGAGGTATCAAGCGTTTTTCTTCATTTTGACTGTGTCGTAGTTTTTTCGGATCATGTATTTATGTATTTATGACTTTGATTAAATCTGAATTTATAGGTCGACTGATCCACTTTCGCAGTGTGGCTGCATCACTCCTTTTTTTTTGTGGTTTTTATTATTTTGCGCAACACGTGGTCTCTGAGGAGACAATTACCATTGAAAGTAAGACGTATTTTCTTCTTTTTGTAACGGCTTTGACACTTTATATGAGTTGGCTTTTAGGGCGTCGATTTGTCTATCTTTTCGTGCCGACGGTGATGACGATTTTTACATATGGACTTCTCTTCTTTATTGACCCACCTGCGCAGAAGATTTTTTTTGTGGTTTGCGCGAGTTTTGCTTTTTATCTTGGACTTCTTGGTATCGTACGTAATCGGGATAATGCGCAGGATGTCACTGCCAAGAGTTTTCTTTCCATCGCTCTGGTCGTTTCACTCTTTTTGTTTTACTCAGTTGCATATGGTGTTTATATAAATTATGATGTTCGTTTGTGGGTTTTTATTCTATTTTGTTTTACCGTTGTTTTACTTGTGACAGTTTCTTCGTTTGTAATCTATAGCCGCTCATTTGGACAGGCACTTTTGTATGGAAGTATTCTTTCATTTGCGATGATACAACTTGTTTGGATGGCAAATTTCTGGCCGTTTAACTATTCAACTATGGCTGCAGCGAATCTGATGTTTTATTATGTTCTATGGGATATGATACAAT
Organism: Minisyncoccota bacterium; assembly: GCA_938044295.1. Lineage (GTDB taxonomy): Bacteria > Patescibacteriota > Minisyncoccia > Moranbacterales > JAHDCW01. The sequence goes on along the minus strand of CALIRC010000036.1, from coordinate 2,575 downwards.
CTTCTTTTACGGGAACACTCTCTAAAAAGAAGACGATGCAGCATATTGGGTATGCAGTTATCCTTCTTCTCTTTGTACTTCTGTCTACGCGTTGGGTACTTTTGTCGTAGTTGTGCGTTTTTTTACTGATGAATTATTAGTTTCTGGCTGTAAGGTTCTCTTTACTTTTTTGTCAAGAATTTTGGATATTTTGTAGACGAACTGTATATGTGAAATGGTAGAAGAACTTGACTTACAGTTTTTTGTATGCTATACTTCTTCTTAGTAGGTTTTCCGATTCGTCTCTGGAACGCTTCATAAGGGTACTTATGTATCGACATGATCGTTTCTTTGCAAGAATATTCGAAAAACGTGCTTGTAATTAGTGTTAAGAAAAAGCATGGCAAAGAAATTGTTTGTCGGCAACCTTAGCTGGGGCATCGATGATGCTGCACTTGAGGAAGCATTTGCATCATATGGTGCAATCGACGAGGCAGTTGTGATTGTTGATCGTGCTACCGGTCGCTCAAAAGGCTTCGGTTTCGTAACTTTTGCTGATGATTCTGCAGCTGATGCTGCAATCGCAGAAATGAACGAAAAAGAGGTTGATGGACGTCCTGTAACAGTCAACGAGGCACGACCAATGGCACCACGTGAGGAGTAGTCCCACGTAGCTGCTTATTACAAAAACCTTTCTCTTTAGAGAAGGGTTTTTTGTATGTGTGCATCATCTTATGATATGTGTATTAAAGTGAGAGCTTACGCACTTGACGTACTTTGTTCCGTATCCGTGATATAATTGGGAAAATACTATTTTTTTATGATTGAGACACTTTTTCCTGCAATATTTTGGGATCATTTCTTTTTTGGGAATACGATCGGAGCATATGTAAATGCCTTTTTGGTTTTTGTAATTTTTGCTTTTGTGTTTTATGTTATTAATTGTATTTTCATGCATCAGCTTGAGCGGCTTGCTGATCGGACGCAGACGAGAGCTGATGATATTTTTCTTAAAATTCTCTCCAGGATTAAGCCACCTTTTTATTTGTTCATAGCATTTTACATAGGCTTTAAGACCCTTGTACTTCATCCACTTGTTGATCGGACTGTTTTTGTTGTTGTAGTTTTGTGGTGTACGTGGCAGGTGATGCGTACGTTTGATCTTTTTATAGATTATATCAGTGAACGCGCTAGTAGTAAGGGTTCTGCAAATGCCAGTGTGCAAAGTGCAGTCAGTTTGCTTTCTGGTATTGCAAAGGCAGCAATTTGGGTGATTGCTGCACTTATGATTCTTTCGAATTTTGGAGTGAATGTTACATCACTTATTGCTGGTGTAGGGATTGGAGGTATAGCAATTGCATTTGCGGTGAAAGGTATTTTGGAAGATCTTTTCAGTAGTTTTTCGATCTATTTTGACAAGCCGTTTCAAGTGGGCGATATGATTCAAGTGGATGACGAAAAAGGGATTGTGCAGAAAATTGGTGTTAAGACGACAAGACTCAAGTCAATGATTACAGGTGAGGAGGTTATCATAGCGAATAAGGACCTCACTAACAAGAAGATTAACAACTTTCATCGGATGACGAAGCGACGTGTTTCTTTTGATTTAGGTGTGACATATGAGACGCCGACTAAGAAAATCAAAAAGATTCCACAGATTGTGGAGGACATTATTACTTCCAAGGAGAAAACGACATTTAATCGTGCGCATTTTCGGAGTTTTGAAGATAGTGCGCTTCGCTTTACAATTCTCTATCATTATGATTCGCGCAACTACGATGCATTTCTTGCGACGCATGAATCAATTCTTTTCGAAATTCGAGAGGTTTTTGAAAAAGAAAAGATTGATATGGCATATCCAACGCAGATGATTCATATACGAAAATAAAGCTTTCATGCGTTTTGACTAAAAATGTATGATAGACTATTATTGGTCTGTAGATCGTAAAATTATTGAACTAATAGTGAATATATGGCAAATGAAGATGAGAAAGTTGTCTATGAAGATGGCAGTATAAAAGGTGAAGGTAAAAAAGCGAAATACGAGGTGGCAGCATGGCGTAGAAGCCGAAAGATTCGTCTTGCAATTATTATTGGACTCCTTGTGTTGTGTGGTATTATTTTTTATTTTTGGGAAAAGGGTCGGATTGCTGTAGGCATTGCAATTGTAGCGCTTGTAGCAGCACTTGGTTTGGAAATGGCTAAGACTGACGTTGATTTGGGTAAGGTGATCGAAACGGGAAGTATTTCAGAGAGTGTCATCAAACGTGATGAAAATGGTGATCTGCAGATCGGTGCGATTTGTGATGATCCTGATTATGATTATAATTGTGCTGATTTTGAGACGCAGGGTGAGGCGCAATCTGTGATGGACCAGTGCGGTAGTAGAGGACGTGATGTACACAATCTCGATGGCGATGGAGATGGGGTTGCATGCGAGAGTTTGCGAAAGACGCGTCCTGCAAGTTAGTTAGTAGTATATGGGCTTTAGCCACCGCAAAGCGGTGGCTTTTTTTATTCACCAATTAAACCACTAGCGTTAGCTAGTGAGTGCGTTTAAAGGCGTAGCCCACGGGTTACAATAAAATCACCCCAT
>CALIRC010000035.1 GCA_938044295.1 Minisyncoccota bacterium | reverse complement strand
TGTCCTCAGAAATTATTATTGTTTTCCTATTTGTATCCTGTTGGAGATTAGACCCATTCCAAATACAGCGACTGCGGCGATAATAAAAGTCACCTTTATACTAAAAATAGATATTATAAAGAGAGATAGTGCTAGAATCGTGAATTTCCCGAGGAGGAAAGATGACTCTTTAAGCACTGTATATTCATCGATGAAATGCCCACTGTCTGCAGCTTGATCATATGTACTCACGTCAAACGGCATTCGATTAACTAATCTTCCAACCCCTTGAAAGGCATCTGCGACAAACACACCTAGTCCGCTCTCAACAAATACTTTGAGAATCCAACTACCTGAACTCAGGAATGCACCATACTTTAGAATTTTTTTTGTACCAACTCTGTCTATCATTTCGCCGATGATAAAGCGTAAAACTATGATCACCAAGATTACAAGTGTAGAAATCAGACCCACATAAAAATAATTGTTACTCAACAACATAAATACAAAAATAGGCCAAATGACAGTTGCAACACCATCTTGAAAGCCATTAGCCACATGGGAAGTAACTAATGGACGATTCTTTTTCAAGAGGAATTCTCTCACTAGCTCCCGAAGAGACCACGAATAAATCTCCTTTGTTTCCCGTAGAAACAGGAGCGGAATTACAGAGAGCATACTTATTGCTATCGCTATGACAAAGAGCGTATTGTATCCAGTATTCATTAAAATATAGCCACTTAGCAATGGGAGAAGCGCTAACAATATCTCTGAAGAGTTTGTCATAACTGCCAATTGTTTCCCTCTCATTTTTGACTTTGTAAAGGCTGCGAATTCTATGTGATACGGTATCCAGTACAGCATTTTTTTCACTACAGCACAAAAAAAGAAAAGTAGTAGAAATAAAAATACATTGGTATCCCACATCAATCTCGCTACGATAGAGATGACCAAAAAAATGGTAGAGAGGACCATCATTCGTTTCATCCCAATTTTTTGGATAAGCTTTGAACCAGGATGTGCTGTTACTGTAAATACTAAATATAGAGCAGCATATAACATTATTACTTTTTCAATAGAGTTTGAAAATTGTTCATAAAAAAAGATTACCCCAAATGCGCCAATGAACCCTAAAGCAATTTGGATGATCACTCTATTTAAATAGAGCAGCATTAAATCAGGCGACAGGAGCACTTTTTCATACAAGGAAACTAAACCTTTCATGTAATTGTTTTTTATAATATAGATATCATATCATGAAGTAGCAGCTCTCATTGATTTTCATATTCTATTTTGTCCATATGCAAAAGAAATCTATTTCAACAACCTCACTCTTCTTTTCAGTTCCTTGTAACGTTTGTTATCTAGCAGATTAACTCTTTCTAAAACTTGCTCATCAGTAAATCTTTCATTTGTTGGAAATTGATCTCTTGTCAGGTCAATGTCTTTTCCATTAATTCTGTTCCAGTAATGACTTATCCCGTTTGAGCTTTTAGCCTTCATAATTTTCCCGCCAAAGAAGTCATGCACAATCAAGGTAGTAACATAACATTGTCCAAGACTTGCATTGCCGTCACTCCACAAATGCCTTTGTGGCTCGTAGCATGTGTCTTTACTCACGCTTTTTTTTAATTTTTCGTGTAACTCGTCTATGGAAGTTGTAATAGATTGATCGTTATTAAAAATTTGTTTCACTCCTCTGGGTTGCTCATCTGATCTTTCTTCTTCAAAATTTCCGTCAGTATATTTATGAATCACACTTCTCCAGAATTTTTGAGCTGGTATATTTTTCTCGCCCTGTGCAACATGCCACACACCTTTAAACTGATTAAAAATTTGTACTGCTGAGCGCGAACCAATACATTTACCTCGATAATCTGGGAGAATATAGAACTCTGCAATTTGAAAAGTATTATTCTCTAGCTTTCTCACAAATGAAAAACCGACAATATCATCTTTTACAATAATCAAAAAAGGATAGCGATTATCGCTTGTCCAATAGTCATCGAGATATTCGTATTCACTGACTTCGTCATCTGACTGTGATGCCACGTCAAACTGACTTAATTCCTTCAAATACTTTTGTAACAGATTTCTTATTATACTCTTATCAAGAATCTCAGCTGATTTCGTTTCTACTCTAGCGTCCATGTCTTTACTTTTTGGGTGGCTTATTCGTCAAATTTGTCTATAAATGCATACGTTCGTTCCCATGGCAGATATGCGTAGTATGCAGGTGGACGGTGGTAATTTTCTTTGCAGAAAGTCTCTAAATCACAATCTAAGATCATTCTCTCATACTGCCATCCTGGATATTTTCCTCCATATGCTTTTTCAGCTTCTGCTAGTAATTCTTTTTCCTTTGTCCATCCATTAAAATCAAATGCCCATTCTCCATCTGTTACATATACGTGATTTCCATGAGTGAACGGTTCTTTTGGTTTGATAAAGATGATGTCATAATCACTCTCTTCATGAAGCCACTTAAATGTATATGCAAGTATGTGGCATGCTCCAGCACCAAAAAACGCTTCATCGCTTCTTTTCCAGGCTAGCATTTGATTTCTTTGTTCTTCTGGTGTTCTCTCAAAATGTATTGATGATTTGTACATTACTTTAGTATCGAGGTTCTAAAATTCTCTTGCTCGTTTTACAAAACTTATTACTCGAATATTTTCACTCTTCCTTTGTAGACTCTATTTAATCTTTTGATCTTGGATGAAATTTTGAATCACTATCATAGTTTGGGGAGATTGATAGATATCGTTGTGACCATACCCTTTAAGTGGAATGAGTTTTTTTTCTGC
>CALIRC010000034.1 GCA_938044295.1 Minisyncoccota bacterium | reverse complement strand
ATATTATTTCGTGTACATGTTAAATGTAATTTTTTGGACGTTTCTTTTTACCTTAGCTACAGTTTTTTCTGTAGTACTTATAGGTGCAAGAGATTTAATTGGAGGTGATATTGGTCCACGAAGAATGTTGGAAATCATTTTCGATTGGCGATTTATTTTAGGGGCAGTTTTAGCTTTTGCAGCTCGCATTTTTTTTGTTATGATTAACAATAGTATCTATAAGATTCCACACTTTGCTAACAGTTCGACTACGGTTACTTTTTTAGTAACGATTGTTTCACTCTTTTTTATTGTTATAGCAAATTATTATTTTCTTGATGAACGATTAAATTTTAATCAGATTGTTGGTGGTGCAATCATTTTTCTCGGTGTATTCTTTTTGTTTCGTGGAGCATAATAAAATATTTTAAATGATATGAGTGATTCATTAGTAAAAAAATTGGAAAGCTATCTCGATCGTGCTGAGAGCATGCATTTGGATTATAGTGGTGCTGAGCCGTATCCACATATTGTTATTGACGATTTTTTGCCATATGAACTTGCTGAGGAGATTTATTCGCAATTTCCGCAGAAGGGTCACGATTTATGGAATGCTTTGCCTACCGATGACCAAAAGAGTAAATTTGTGACAAATGATGTAGCGCATTTCCCGGAAGTAATTCGCAATACTATTTACCACCTTAATGCAAAAAATACTTTGCACTTTTTAGAGGAGATTACTGGCATTGAGAACCTCATTTCCGATGCTAAGTTGTCAGGTGGTGGTCTTCATCGTATAGAGCGAGGTGGGAAGTTGAGTGTGCATGTTGATTTTTCACATCACCATGAAAACAAGCTCAATCGTCGACTTAATTTACTTATTTACTTAAATAAAGACTGGAAAGAAGAATATGGCGGTCATTTTGAGTTTTGGGATGCTGCTGGCAAAGATCGTAAGAAGCTTCTTCGTGTTGCGCCAAAATTTAATCGCTGTGTTATTTTTTCTACTAGTCCTGAATCGTATCATGGACATCCAGAACCACTAAACTGTCCTGCGAACTTAGCTCGTCAGTCGATTGCACTTTATTATTTTACAAATGGACGTGATGATGGAAAAGAGGAAGAACATAATACTCTTTTTAAATCATCTGGCGAAGAGCGTGTTTCGCTTACAACAAAAGCTGTTCGATTTGCTAGTTCTGGATTATTTCGTGATATTACACCACCGTTTCTCTACAGATTTCTCAAAAATCTTTGGAACAAAGGCTCGTAATAGCTGTCTACAATAGCATACTGTTTAGTTTCATAATTTTTTTAGGACTTACGCACTTGTGTACTTCGTCTTTAAAATCTACGTTTTTCACTCACCATAGGTATACAATGGTGAGTGAAAAGCCTCGATTTTGCCTAAAATTACTCTTAAGAGTAAGTTCTCTTTTCGTGGGGTGTTTATGGGATTTGTTTAAGAGATTTGATAAAGTTTTGGATGCATTGAAAGATTTCTGATAGGATCGTTTTTGGTTTTTGTGTATAGTGGGGTTATACTTGTATATATGTCTTTCCTTTTTTTTATTTTTGGGCTCATTGTTGGGAGTTTTCTTAATGTGGTGGTGTACCGTTTTCGTAGTGGGGAGGGTGGTATTGTGACTGGATCTTCGCATTGTCGATCGTGTCGGAATGCGCTTGGATGGCAAGATAATATCCCACTTGTGAGCTACATTCTTTTGCGTGGTCGTTGTCGTCAGTGCAAAGCAGGTATTTCTCTTCAGTATCCACTTGTTGAGTTTCTTACTGGGGTGAGTTTTTCTTTTGCCTATTTTTGTACTAGCGTGCTTTATGATCTTTCTGGTGGAATACTTATTGGTATCGCTCTCATTACTTCCTTCTTGTTTGCTGTTATGCTTCTTATCTTTGTTTATGATTATAAGTATATGGAAGTTCCGATGGCAGCTATTTGGTGGGGAGTATTTTTTACGTTCTTGTTGATCATGTTTTTTGATTTCATTTTGGAAGATACATTTGTACTTTTTTCTTCACATTTTTTTCTTCATGGTATGGCTGGTCTTATTGCCTTTTTGTTCTTTTTTGGGATGAGTTACTATTCAGATGAACGTTGGATGGGCTATGGAGATTCGTTTATTGCTCTTGTGATTGGTTTTTTCTTGGGGCCTTTGGGTACTTTTTTTGCCATTCTTTTTGCTGTATGGTCAGGTGCTACTGTGGGGATTTTACTTACACTTACAGGCGCAAAAGGTATGAAAAGTGCGATTCCATTTGGACCTTTTTTGGTTAGTGGCTTTTTTGTAGCATTTTATGTAATGGCTTATCATCCACACTTAATGCGGCTTTTTTGGTAAGTTGCTATAAAAACACAATCCCTCTTTGTGTTATTGAGATCTTTATATGGTATCGTTTCTTCAGACATCTGTTCGTTGGCTGTGTATCTTTGGCTGAGGACAATGTTGTATGCACTTTTGTTAATTTGTGTGGTATAATTTTCATATTAGATTCGTTACTTTTTGCACAGCGTGAAAATACAAAAAATAAAAACACATACACAGCACCTCAAAGCTTTTACTTTGGTTGAGCTAATGGTTGTTATTGCAATTATAGGCATTGTAACAGCTTTTTTGCTTGTGATTATGACTAATGATCGTGATAAACGTTATGTGCGGGCTGAGGCAGAGAAATTTGTTTCAGCGATGCGTGAGGTCCAAAATAAAGCTCTTACAGGGGATCAATTTGGACAGTTTCGGCCGTGCAGTTTTGCGCTGCATACCTCAGCTGGTGGCTATAGCATAAAGACAACTGCTTACGACCCTGCTGTCCCTGGGGAGGGTTGCGGGGGTGGCAAGACTAGTTCCGTTAAAGACATTTCTGCACATACCTTTGAGCGTGGTGTGGTGCGAACTTCTGGTCCAGGGACAGTGGCGTTTGATGTACCGTTTGGTAATGTAACAGCTGGTTTTGCTTCTGTTTCTACAGATCCATCTGTGGAATTTATTTTTGAGAAAAATGCAGCGCATAAGTATAAGGTGTGTTTGTATCGCTCGGGACGTATTGAGGCACTAGGCTTTACAGTGGCTGCCTGTACGTAATTTTTCTTTTTGTGTAGTAGATATTATGAATGAACCATCTCAAGAATTAGCTTATATACATAAACAAAAGGAGTCGCAACTTTTTTTGAAGGGATTTTCAATTTTGGAGGTTGTTTTGTCGCTTTTTGTACTTAGCGTTGGTCTTGTTACTGTTCTTTCGCTTACTAATAGTAGTATTTCAGAAACAGTTGATTCGCGTGATTCATTGATTGCCTCTGCGCTTGTGCAGGAAGGTGTAGAGCTTGTGCGTAATGTGCGTGATAACAACGCTGCGCAGGCATATAATGCGCCAGGAACGCATGATATTTTTGAACACTTTTCTCCAAGTAGTATTTGTATCGTTGATTTTAGTACTGTGGATAACTATATTTATAATCCCGGCACTAGCCCATTTGATTGTGTTGCTTCAAATAAGCGATTAGGACTTAATGCAGATGATCGTTTTGTGCATGGTGCAGCAAATCTCACAGACTTTCGTCGTGAGATTCGTTTTAGCAGTTTTGATGATGCATTGGATCCGCAGAGCATCGATGTTGTTAGTGTGGTTACGTGGGGTAATACAGCTCTCCCCTCTGGTGTTGTCAATGCTGCAAATTGCAGCCTTAAAACAAATTGTGTTTTTGATACAACAACGTTTACGTCCTGGATTCTTCGTTAGTTTTTTTTTATTGTTTGCTCTCTATGAAAAGAAAAAATTCAAAAGTTAAAAAAGGATTCTCACTTGTAGAAATGCTTGTGGCGGTTTTTATTTTTCTTATTGTGATGACTGCAGTGGTGACCATTTTTGCGAGACAATCTGAGAGCTTTTCTTATCTACGCATACAGCAGAGAAATACTGAGAATGCACAATTTGCAATTAACTTTATCGCGAAGACTTTGCGTACGAGTACGATCGTTGGGGATCCATTGCTTGGAACAAATCCTTCCGAAACTGATATCCATGTATTTGATTATTCGCAAGATCTGTGTTTTCGTTTTCAATTTGACAATACGCTTGGCACACTTACAGTAACATCGCGCTTACCAGATCCATCTGACAAATTGTCTTGTGGTCGTCCGAGCTGGATGAATCCAGCAGATCCTTCTTTTTCTGGTGAACACTATGAACTTACTACGGGTTTTGTGCGGGGTAGTTTTCATACACTCGAGACTACGCGTGATTACGACCCTCTTGCTATTGGAAATCAGTTTCGGATTGGATTTATTACGATGCGTCTGGAGATTTCGGATACAAATCCTGCAACTTCACGTAAAATATGGATTCAATCTTCTGTTTCACTACGAGATTATCCTGCAGAACTTAAATTTTAAGGATGACCATTATGCACAAAAAAAACCGACGGATGATGCAGAAAGGATCGATTCTTGTTTTTTCGCTTGTTATTCTTACACTTATACTTGTGACTGCTATGGGTATGGCGGCTTCGACGCTCTCTCAACGCCGTGCGACAAGTCTTTCTGGAAAGTCGACTGCAGCATTTCAAAATGCTGACAAAGGTGTTGAGGTATTTTTGCAGGCTATTTATCGTGAAAGTAGTCCACTTGATACACTTGATGACATTGTCCAACCAACACTACGAGGTGAGCCGAATCGTCTTGCTGCTTATAAATGTGAAGCTGGTCGTCTTATTTTGCAGGGTGCGGGTACAGGGGAGTTTGAAATCGTACCGTATACGGATGTAGATCCTAGTGCAGCTGTTTCTATAGCAGAAGTAACCGACTGTACGACGCAGTTGGGTGATATTATACAGTTTAAGATTATTGGTGAGCATGCTGGTGCTGCGCGAGCGCTGCAACTGCGTGTGAGTGATAGTATTACACGCAATATGATTGGGCATTGGAGTTTTGAGGACAATGCCGAAGGCATACGATGGGCGGGTGGATTAGCAGGAGCAGGATCTCCAGTCGCAAAAGATGGATCTCGCCATGGTCACACACTTACACTATGTCCGATTGACAACAACCTAGCGTCAACGGAGTTTGATCTATGCCCAAAAATATCACTCAGCACCAGTGTAGATCCTCCTGTGGGTGATCCTGCTACCGTGTGGATGGACCACGCAGCGCAGTGGGATGCGGGCATCGTCGATGAGACGTCGGCTGCTGGATTACCGCATACGGAGTCACTTCGGTTCAATGGTACGAGTCATTTTTTAGCGATTAACAATCAGAATGACGTGCCTTCAAATGGGAATTATGTCGATGATGCTGATAATTATTTGCAAACGGAGGATGCTCTTGCGATTTCTGTTTGGATCAAAGCGAATAATACTGATCAGGGTGCAATTGTACGACATGGTACACTCTCAAGTGGTAGTGGTCATCGCGGGTATGCACTTTTTCTCTCGGGGACTGATACACTTACATTTCAGGTAATGGGTCATTCAGGTGGTGTTGGGGGTATTTCTGTACCATATGATGATGGGGATTGGCATCATGTGGTTGCGATGTGGGATAAGGAAGATGTTAAAGTTCCTGAGATTTATATTGATGGCAAGAAACAGACCGCTATATCTGGTACAGAATCGTCGCGTCCACAGAAAATGAGTTTTGATGCATCTGCGTATCCATTTATGATTGGTGGAACGTATACAGGTACGGATGATAGTCTTTTTACAGTTGCGGATTATGGAACGCAAGATGGTGTGCAAACAGGATTTGATGGATGGCTCGATGATTTGCGAATTTATGAACGAGCACTTACACAAAGAGAGGTACTTGAACTTTGTAATTTGGCTAAAACGTCGTGGGTTACCGCAGATGCTAGCCGTTGCCAACCTTAGTGACGTTACATTTTTTCTCATTAGGACTTACGCACTTGGTGTACTTTGTCGTTAAAATCTCCGTTTTTCCTTCACCATAGGTAGACTATGGCTCATGAAAAGCCTTGATTTTGCCTAAAATTACACTCAAGTGCCTAAGTCCTACTCATATGGAATTATTGTATGTGTAGATTTGTGATATCTTTTGCTTTTTCGTGTGATTGCGGTGATATTATCTGATTTTTGAGAGCCGTTTAGTGTTTGAGGATATCAGATACATTTTTTGGGCTTTTTGATGAGGATTTGGTATGATTGATCTATATGAAAAAAATAGTATCTGGTTTGCCCGAAGCGCGTCGTCGCAGTGAAAAACTTTGTAGTGAAATCGATCGGTTGCGTCATCAATATCATGTGGAAGGCGCTCCCGATGCAGATGATGTAGTGTATTCGTCTCTTATGGCGGAACTCACTGCACTTGAGGCTGATTTTCCTGTGCTTGTGACTTCTACGAGTCCTACGCAGCGTGTTGCTGGTGTGCCGCTGCGTAATTTTAAAAAAACGCGTCATCTTGCGCGGCAATGGTCACTGAGTGATGTTTTTTCACTGGAAGAGCTTGTTGCCTGGCATGATCGCGCTGTGCGCTTCCTCGGAAAGAAGGGTGAAGATTTGTCGCGGCTAGATCTTTGTGCGGAAGTAAAAATTGATGGATTGAAGGTTGTGCTTACTTATCAAAAAGGAGTGCTGCAGACTGCTGCTACGCGTGGTGATGGCGTGGTTGGTGAAGATGTTACACATAATATCCGTACGATTCAGAGTGTGCCACTTGTATTACCCTGGCCTATTGACCTTGTTGCAGTGGGTGAAGTGTGGCTTCCAGAGGAGGAGCTTACTCGTATTAATGCGGAGCGTGCAGAGGCAGGTGAAGTGCTTTATGCAAATGCGAGAAATGTTGCTGCTGGTACAGTGCGTCAGCTTGATGCGCGTGTTGCTGCGTCTCGTAATTTGGAGACGTTTGTTTATGCTATTGATGCTATTGATGTATATGATACAGAGGTAATTGCGCCAAAAACGCAGATGGATATTTTAACACTTCTTCAAGAGTGTGGTTTTAAAGTGAATCAGAATTTTACGCTTTGTAAAACAATAGATGATGTGCAACTGTTTTATGATCAATGGGTGTTGCATCGTAGTGATCAGGTGTATGGGATAGATGGACTTGTAGTGAAGGTGAATGATTTATCACTATCTGCGATACTTGGTTACACTGGTAAATCACCACGCGGTGCTACAGCGTATAAATTTCCAGCAGAACGTGCCACGACCGTTGTGGAAGATATTCAGGTACAAATAGGTCGTACAGGTGTTGTGACGCCTGTAGCGTATTTGCGACCGGTTCTTATTGACGGTTCGACAGTACAACGTGCGACGCTTCACAATGCTGAGGAAATAGAACGACTTGGTCTGATGATTGGTGATACTGTTGTAATTCAAAAGGCAGGTGATATTATTCCAGAAGTTTTGGAGGTCCTTGAGAAAATGCGCAGTGGTGATGAAAGGATGTTTAACATGGTCAAGGCGGCGGAAGCTGCTTGTGGCGGTGCCGTACGTAAAGAAATGATTACGCGCAGTAAAGATGGTTCCACTGAGAAAAGCGCGGCATATTATTGTGTCAATAAAAACATTGGTGCAATTGTGCGTGAGCGTTTGTCACATTTTGTATCAAAGAAAGGTATGAATATTGATGGTCTAGGTGATAGAATCGTTGATCAACTCCTTACGGAAGGACTCATTTCTGATGCAGGTGATTTGTTTCATTTGACGTATGATGCGGTTGTAGGATTAGAGCGCTTTGAGGAAAAATCAGCACAGAATTTGATTGCCGCTATAGAGCAGTCGAAAAATTGTTCGATTGCAAAATTTCTTTTTGCTCTGGGTATTCGACATGCTGGTGAAGAGACTGGGGTGCTCATCGCTGATGCGATTGGTATGGGTATGTTTGGAGATGATCGTTTTTCTACACCACAAGAGTTAGGAGAGGTTTTGGCTAAAGTCTCACATGCTACGTGGATGGATATAGACGGGATTGGATCGCGCGTTGCTGAGAGTCTTTGTGACTGGTTTGGTGCTGCGCATCATCAGAAAATGCTTGCAAAAATGACGCGAGGTGGGGTTGTATTTGAGCGAAACGTTACAGATGTGTCACATAAGACTTTGGCAGGAAAGACTTTTGTGGTGACAGGTACGTTGCCTTCGCTCTCACGGGATGATGTAAAAGAGAAGATTCGCATGTGTGGTGGCAAAATTGCTGCGAGTGTTAGTAAAAAAACTGACTATGTGCTTGCAGGTGAAAAAGCAGGAAATAAACTTGCGAAAGCTCGTTCGCTTGGTGTGGAAGTGATTGATGAGAATGCTTTTAGAGCTCTTCTTTCTTAGTTAGGACTTACGCACGTGGTGTACTTTGTTGTTATAATCTCCGTTTTTCCCTCACTATAGGTAGACTATGACTCACGAAAAGCCTCGATTTTACCTAAAATTATACTCACGTGCGTAAGTCCTACTAGTAGTGATCGTACTCTTTTTGTATGTTGTGTGAGTGCGAATGACTATTTCGTGATAGAATCATAATGACTGTGGATTGAGGGTATTGTGGGGTGATCAATTTTTGACAATATCTCTCTGGTAATAATTATATAAATGAGGTTTTATGACTGATATTACCGAAAAAGACATTCGAAATGTAGCAGATTTAGCTCTTCTGTCTCTTCGAGATGAAGAAGTTTCTCAGTATCAGAAGGACCTGAGTTCTGTTTTGGGTCATTTTGAAACGATTTCACGTGTAGATACTGATGCTGTAGATGCTATTGGTCATATAACAGGTATGGCTAATGTATATCGCGTAGATGATGCTCACCCTTGTTCGCAAGAGGAGCGAGAAGCGCTTATGACAAATGTTCCTTCTCGAGATGGTGATCATATTTCGGTGAAGAATGTTTTGTGATGTTATATTATATAGTGATAAAGTCAAAATAATTATTTTACATATAACTGGTGATCAGAAATTTATAAGTATATGATTCGAGAATTGCATGAAAAACTTGTTACTGGGAAAGTGACTGCTGAAGCTCTTGTACATACGTATCTCGCACGTATTGATGCTGTAGATTCAGGGGATGAAGGCATTGGTGCGTTTATTAGTGTTGATCGTGCGTGTGCGCTTCAGCAGGCGAAGGTAGTTGATTCGCTTATTGCCGAAGGTGAGCATGTTCCGCTTCTTGCTGGTATCCCAGGAGCTATAAAGGACTTGATCAATATTAAAGATCAAAAAACAACTGCAGGTTCGAGAATGCTTGCAGATTATGTATCACCCTATGATGCTACGGTGATTGAGAAATTGCGTGGTACACACGCAGTCTTTTTAGGTAAGACGAATTTGGATGAATTTGCCTGTGGTGGTTCTACTGAGCATAGTGCGTATGGTGTAACACGGAATCCGCAGGATATTTCTCGCGTTCCTGGTGGTTCGAGTGGTGGTAGTGCAGCTGCTGTTGCTGCTGCGGAGGCAGTGTGTTCACTTGGGACTGATACGGGAGGTTCTATACGTCAACCATCAAGTTTTTGTGGGACTGTTGGTCTAAAGCCGACGTATGGTCGTGTTTCTCGCTATGGTGTGATTGCCTATGGTTCAAGCTTGGACCAGGTTGGACCTATTGCGTCTACTGTAGAGGATTGTGCGATTGTACTTAGTGCTATTGCAGGACAGGATGTTCGTGATGCAACGACTGCGCATAGCGATGGTCAAACGTATGAAAATTTTCTCGGAGAAGACCTTACAGGAAAAAAGATTGGTATTGTAAAAGAGTTTTTAAGTGATGGATTGGATCCCCGAGTGCAGAAGGTCTTTCTTGATGCAGTCGAAAAGTATAAATCTCTGGGTGCCGAAATTGTCGATGTTTCTTTGCCTTATACTGATGATGCACTTGCTGCGTATTATGTGATTGCGACCTCTGAACTAAGTTCCAATCTTGCGCGTTTTGATGGTATACGGTTTGGCAGTACAGCACAGCAGAAGGATTTTGATTCGCTTATAGAGTATTATAAACATGTTCGCGGTGAAGGTTTTGGTGCGGAGATCAAGCGGAGGTTGATGCTTGGAACCTATACGCTTAGTGCCGGCTATTTCGATGCATATTATAAAAAAGCACAAAAAGTTCGTACGCTTATCCGACAAGACTATGAAAAGGCATTTGAAAAAGTGGATTTTCTTTTTACACCAACTGCGCCAGAGGTTGCATTTAAGTTGGGTGATCGTACAGAAGACCCTCTTAAGATGTATCTTACAGACATCTATAATGTGCCTGCAAACTTGGCTGGTGTACCAGCACTTTCTCTCCCGATTGGAACGATTGTAGAAGGTGATGTTTCGCTTCCTGTGGGTGGGCAAATCCTTGGTAAGTGGTTTGATGAGGAAGGTGTTTTAAATGCTGGGCATATGTGGGAGCAGTCAATTATCTAGAAATTATATGGAGGCTATTGTTGCATCATTTTTCACACTTCTTAATGGATTTTTTCAGGGATTTCTTCACAGTACTTTTTTTATTGTCCTTAAAATTTTTTTTGGCGTTTATACGTTTGTTTTGATTTTGGATGTTATTTTGCTCATATATCTAGGTGGCTTTCGGAGGCGTCTTCGCGCGCATAAGTATGGTACTGATGGTGTGACAGAAAACAGAGGAAAAAGACGTAAGCAATGGAAGACGGTTAAGAATCGTTTATCTGAGGGAAACCAAGATTCATGGAAACTTGCGATTTTGGAAGCAGAACATTTGGTGTTTAAGGCGCTTGATGAAGTGGGTTATCGAGGCGAGAACTTTGGTGAGCGTATTGTACAGATTCCTGAAAATACCTGTTCGTCGTTGGATGCTGTGAAAAGTGTCCATACTTTTCGCAATAAGATTGTTCATGATGAACATATGGTAGTAACACAGGAGCAAGCGACGCAAGCAGTAGCGATTTACTTTGATTTCCTCGAAGACTTGGGTGTAGTATAAATTGTGTGCTTACTATAATTTATAGTGTGATTTTTGTATGAGATTTATTGATGCGCATGCGCACTTACATGATCGACAGTTTGATGAAGATCGTGGAGCAGTGATTGCTCGCTTTTTTGACGACGGTGGAGAGGCGATTATTAATGTTGGTACGAGTGTGCAAGAATCGCATGATGCAGTTCGTGTGGCGCAGGATTATGATAGGGTTTATGCGACAGTTGGTTTGCATCCTCATGTTTTTAATGGTGGGAAGGAGCGTGACAATGAATGGATGCAAAATATTGGCGCAGAACACAAAGAGTCTGTTCGCATGGATGCTTTTAAAGATGCTACAGAGGCACTAGAAGGACTGCTTTCTGATGCGTATGTTGTTGCCGTTGGAGAGATTGGTTTGGATTACTTTTTACCTGGAGATGATTGTGTGACTGCACAGCAGAAGAAATGGCAACGAACCGGTTTTGTCGTGCAAATAGCACTTGCAAAAAAATATACATTGCCTGTTGTGGTGCATTGTCGCCCACAAGATGTTGCTCAGAGTGATGCGTATTTTGATTGTGTGCAGATCATCTCTGATGCTAGTGACACTCAATTTGTGCTGCATTGTTATATGGGGAATGTTAGTGTAACTGAGGATTTCCTCGCTCTAGAAAATGTTTCTTTTTCTTTTACAGGTAATGTCACATATAGTAAAAATGATGATGATCAGATGAGTCAAGTGATCACTAAGATTCCACTAGAGCGCATGATGATCGAGACAGATGCACCGTATCTCACGCCTGTGCCGCTCCGTGGATCGCGCAACGAACCGTTTTACGTACAACATGTTGCACAGCGAATTGCTGCTCTCAAAGAAGTTGATGTGGATACTGTTTATTCTCAGACGATTGAAAATACAAAAGACTTTTTTCGTCTTACCTAATTTTGTATTTTGGAAGTGTGTAAAATGGAAACAAAAAAGCCCCGCGGGGCAGCGTTGTGCCTTATCAGGGGCTTTTGTGGTTTGACCAGCGATCTACACCCGTGTAAGGATGTGACGTTGCACAACATCATCGCTCGTCATTCGTCTATTGTATCATGTAATATTTTTTTTCAAATTTTGGCTTACGCACGTAGTGTGCTTTGTCGTTACAATCTATGTTTTTTACTCATCTTTGCCTAAACGCACACTCACATGCGTACGTCCTGCAAATATTAGAATTTGTAGAGCATATTTTATATCTATGACTTAAAGCTGTCGGTTGATATTGCGACTGTATCTTTAGAGTTCATTTCTCTTCCATATATTTTGGAGAATATTTGACAGCAGTGAGTATTTGCAGTAAGTTTATTTTGTGCAAAAAATTGCACTTTCAATCACTAGTATATATTTATAGGGGAAGTAATGTGATTAAATCGTTCGTTTGTGTAGTATCTGTTTTTTTTATATTGTCGTCTGCAGCTTCTGCACATAGCTCTCAAAATTTGCATAAAGAGGAGTTATCGCACGCATGGTCTAAATTGTTGCCAACGCCTTCTCAGGGAGGTGTGTCAAATATGCGGTTGGTACATGTTTATATTCCAGGCGTTGGCCACCTAGGTAGTAGTAGACATTGTGATGGTGCAGATGATTTGAATGGTATATCTGATAATTTGTGGTCCGGCGTTAGTCGTATAGTCGGTATTACTTCTGGTGCAGTCGTATATGTTAAAACAGAACCGTGGGATCAGGATGACATCATAAATGGAACTACTGCATGTTATGCAGTCACTGGTGAGATTCGACTAGGAAAGTCACATTTAAATGATCAAATCAAGAAAGCACATATTAAATGTGGAAGCGTGACTGTCAGTAAAGTCAGTGCAACATTACTAGAGCATGATGTGACAAGTGATTCGTCGCAGGGAGACGGAGAAAAGAAGACTCTTCTTCGCGTTTGTGGTCATTAGTTTTGTAAGATCTATTGTAAATTCTGCGTGACCATATGGCACGCAGTTTTTTAAATGCTTAGGACTTACGCACTTGCGCACTGCTTCGTTATAAACACTGCACTAAAGTGAGGAAGCCCTCTTTTTTAATAGGATTTTTACGTACTTGGTGTGCTTTGTCGTTAACAACTACGTTTTTCACTCATCATCGTTAGACTGTGGCTCGTGAAAAGCTTTGGTTTTGCCTAAAATTACACTCGAGTGTGTAATACCATCTCCAAATAACCACCCAACACCCAAGTGCACACTCTCGCGGCTGCGACACCTACCACAGCTGCTTATGGGTCTAGACACACTGCGCATCTGTGGCAGATGTCTCGCTCACGAGAGAGCACACTTAATGTAGG
>CALIRC010000033.1 GCA_938044295.1 Minisyncoccota bacterium | reverse complement strand
TCACATCTTGATGAAAAAGGTCTCAAGAGTGACAGGGAACTTAAGAAGCAGTGGAATGGCTGAATGGGATCGAATTCAACGTCAACAGACCTCGTCCGTGGATGCAATATAACAAGAAATGCCTGATAGTACACGTATCAAATAGAAATGTAAAAACTCTGATATACTGAAAAAAATATCAAGCATAATATAATGAAAGAAAAAATAGCAGTCTGGTGGATAAGACAAGACTTACGTTGTAATGACAACCCAGCGCTACAAAGGGCACAGGAACATGAACGTGTCTTACCTATATACATATTAGATCACAGTAGTGCAGGAAAGTGGAAAATGGGCGCTGCTAGCAAATGGTGGCTACACCACTCCATCGAAGCTCTAGAAAAAACACTCGCAACGCAAGTATCTTTGTACACAGGAAACCCAGCTGATGTTTTTAAGACACTACAAAAAAGATATGACGTCACAGGTGTTTACTGGAATCGGTGTTACGAACCATGGCGTATGAAGCGCGATGAAGATATAAAAGCACAAATATGCGCTGATGGTATCGACGTGCAGAGTTTTAATGGCTCTCTACTGTGGGAACCATGGGAGGTTTATAAAGATGACAAAACGCCGTACAAAGTCTTTACAGCATTTTTCACAAATGGCTGTGCAAAGGCAAAGAAACCGCGCAAACCACTGGGTACAAATATTTCTAAAACTACATTCCTCCATGATCACCAGAGTCAGTCTCTAGCGGAGTTTTCTCTAATATCAAAAGTCACGTGGTACACACAAATTGCAAAACAATGGACACCAGGAGAAGATGGCGCGCAAAAAAAACTCCAGTTTTTTTTGCAAAATAATTTAAAGAAATACAAAGAGGCACGAGACATTCCTAGCGAAAAAGCAACATCATATCTGTCACCTCACCTCCACTTTGGAGAAATATCTCCGCAAACAGTATGGTATGAGACAGAAAAACTGCAAGAAGATAAACAGGTAAATCATTTCAAAAGCGAACTAGCATGGCGAGAATTCTCCTATGCACAACTCTATTACAATCCCACCTTACCAGAAAAAAATCTTCAAAAAAAATTTGATGGCTTCCCATGGCAAAACAAAAAAACACTTCTCAAAAAGTGGCAAAAAGGAATGACAGGATACCCAATTGTAGATGCTGGAATGCGAGAATTATGGGAAACAGGTTATATGCACAATCGTGTACGCATGATCGTAGCATCCTTTTTAATAAAAAATTTACTGATTCACTGGAAATATGGAGAAGAGTGGTTTTGGGATACTCTTGTAGATGCAGACCTAGCAAACAATGCCGCTAGCTGGCAGTGGGTAGCAGGCTCTGGTAGAGATGCGGCACCATATTTCCGGATTTTCAATCCCATTACGCAAGGAGAAAAATTTGATCCTGACGGCATCTATACATTGCAATACGTGCCTGAATTGAAAGATCTTCCAAAAAAATATCTCTTTAAACCATGGGAGGCGCCTTCAAATGTGCTTAAAAAAGCAAATAATATTGAGCTTGGTCGTACTTATCCAAAACCAATTATAAGTATTCCAGAATCTCGTGCAAAAGCACTGAAAGCATTCAAGGAAATTTAATATATCTCTTGGTGTCTTTGTGCTTAGATTTCCTGCGTGGTTATTACAAGAAAAACCATGTTACAATACGCACAATAAACACTCCATGACCAAAAAAATAAAACATCCATCGTACCCATTTCTCATAACCCTAGCGGTCATAGGCATCTTTACTGGTACTCTACTAACATCAAAAAAAATCCCATGGCCCCCAACGCTCACACTTGCAAAAGCAGCCCAACACAACGACATACTCATAAAGGCTCGTGGCACAAGTGGTGAAGAGAAGATAGCACTCTACATTAATAGTGATCCAGTAGAGTATTGGAATCTCTCCACAACATATGAAAACTATATCTACACCCCAAAACAAGCCACAAGTGTAGAGACCGTATCAGTCCATTTCATAAATAACAGGTGGGAGCCAGAAGAAGGTATAAACGACAACGTAGAAGTAGATTATATCAAAGTAAGTGGTACGGTATATGAATCAGAAGACAGTACGACATACTCCACCGGCACATGGGATCAAAACACATGGTGCGCACCAGGCAACAAAAAATCACAATGGCTAAACTGCACAGGGGCTTTGACGTTTGAGATGCCAGAAGGGACAGTTGTGGGTGGGACAAATTCAGTAGAGACGACAGTAACGTTTCACAGTAACAGTAAAATTGTCGTGGATACTGACATAAGCGCAATCGGCAATTTACTTGCTCAAGAAATCGGTAGTTCATTAGGGTGGTCGTTTGAAGTAGTCAGCGAAATCCCTGCAGATGGTCAATACATTCACCTGCATCTAGGCTGTGATGAAATTCCCAGAGATGGATTTATGTATGCATCTGAAAATGATCGTGAAATTACACTATGCGCATCAGGAGAATCTGGTCTTAAATTTGCAGTGTATGATTTTGCGGAGCGCCACCTCGGTGTGCGATGGCTCTTTCCAGCTCCTGATGATTTAGGTACATACAGACCCAGCAGGGATAATTTAACTGTTTCATTCAACAATAGTGTGCATATTCCAGCATACGTCAATCGCAGGTTCAGTCAGGGTTATGTCAGTAAAGAGTATGGCACATGGGCTGATCGGCTTCGCATGACCACGTCAGAATCCGTATTTCACCATAATCTCTATAACGTATTTCCACCTGCGCAATATCGACTATCGCGACCCGATTTTTATCCGGTGCACACAGATGGAATCCGATATCCAAAACCCGAATACGTCGGAGTATGTAAAACAGATCCCTCGCTATGCACAGAAGAGAATCATCGCTGGCAACCTGTTTTAACTGCACCAGGAATTACGGATGAGGCGGTAAAGAATATTAGAACATACCTTACTGAAAATCCTAATACCCAGTGGTATTCACTGGGGATGAACGATAGTCTAACGTGGGGTCAGCAGCAACAACAAGGTCAGCCACTAAATTCATTGGGATACATTCACATGTCAGACTACTTCTTTCCATGGGTGAACGAGGTAGTTTCCAAGGTACTTGAAACACATCCCCAGTCGCAATTTGGACTACTCGCGTATCATAATTTAATAGATCCACCAACGCAAAAGCTTAACGATCAAGTAGTGCCATACATCACGTATGATCGCATGCAGTGGGCAGATCCAGTACGTCGCCAAGCAGATATCTCTCGTACGCAACAGTGGGCAGGCAAAGTCAATGAATTAGGATGGTACGATTACGTATACGGTGATCAGATAAGAGGGGATGCTCCATTCTATGATACGCCAAGAGTGTATCCACATCTCATGGCACAGTATCTGCGTTTTGGACGTGATCAAGGGGTTCGTCACTACTATGCCGAAGCCTATCCATCCACAGAGTACTGGAGTGAAGGACCAAAACTCTACGTCTTGTCAAAATTACTATGGAACCCTGATCTTGATGTAGATGCATTACTAGTAGACTGGTACCAAGCAGCAGTGGGAAATGAAGCAGCAACGTATTTAGAAAACTACTACGCACATTGGGAGTCATTTTGGACTCAGCGAGTTCCTCAAACACTATGGTTTCAAAATCGTAAAGCTGACTATCTCAATTTCAATACAAATACTTATTTGACAATACTGACGGTAGAAGATCAGACATATTTACAAGCACAAATGAATGGACTAAGAAATGCTACACGAGGTACAGAGTTTGAGAAACGTGCAGATTTCTTTTTAAGAGCATGGGATCAGGTAAATGCACAGTCATTCTCTAGTCCGCGATTCATGCTAAGTAATGGAATTGTACCTGATGGCTACACACCTTTTTTCGAAGATGCGATAGAAGGGACAGCTGGGACGCTCCCAGTGGGCTGGAGTTTCTGGAACCGACCAAATGTCGGCAGTACCGCACAGGCAAGTCTATCAAGTGAGTACGCGAGCAAAGGCACGAGTTCCCTAGCAATCCAACTACAAGCAAGTAGCGAAGAAGCGACCTACGCTGTAGCCTACCTCACCAATCCAACATCTACACACACAAAATACTGCATGAAAGCAAAAGTGTTTGCACCAAGTAGTAGTCACACGATAACTCTGACATTCAGACGCGCCGATGGATCACAGGCGCACAAAAAGGAATTTACCTATCCAGAAAAAACAGGTTGGCAAAATTCTGTAGTGTGCACAGAAATACCAACTAGTCATGATTTCACAGAAGTCAGAGCATGGGTCGGCATAAAAGATAACAATCCAGGCACATCTGAAATATGGTTCGATGATGTCATATTGTATACAAAGCCATAGAAAAAATTACACCAAAAAAAACTGTAATTGTGAGGCCAAAAAAGAGGTAGGTTCATCATGAGATATCTCAAGTAATAATCACAATATAAATTCTAGTAAATGCAACGTGCGAGCATAGAATTTTTGGACACGTACTTTAAAAATTCCAGAGCGTATAAGACGAGAAAAACTGCAAATACATAGTTAATCCACAATAAGACAAAAATAAAAACCGTCTAAAAAATATCGACGGTTTTTTTGTATACTGTACAATCATAGTCATTGTAGTAGTAAAATTGCCATTTTCTGATGGAGAAACAATGATGAAAGTAATCTAAAAGTCATGAGATTTCTGTGTGCAGAAAAGTAAAAAGCCTGGGAGAAAGGATTGCGAGGATGTGCTCGCGAGTGTGCATTCCGTGCACACTTTACCCTTTCTCAACC
>CALIRC010000032.1 GCA_938044295.1 Minisyncoccota bacterium | reverse complement strand
TGTGTCTAGACCCATAAGCAGCTGTGGTAGGTGTCGCAGCCGCGAGAGTGTGCACTTGGGTGTTGGGTGGTTATTTGGAGATGGTATTATTTCTTATGCGTGGCATAAAAGGATAAATGAGAAACTAAAAAGAATACACACAATTCCTCACATTTCACAAATATCTGAAATACTCTATACTGAATCATAGATACTCTACAGTGAAAATCTCCAATCAATTTCTGAGCTCCAAAACATAAAAGTACACCACTAAAAGGTACATATGAATCTATCAATACCACTAAAAATAACTGCCTTTCTTGTTATTGGAAGTACTGTAATACCTACTTTTGCTAATGCACAAGTCACCACGCAAAATGAAAAAGTATATCGGTTTTATTCCGAAAAATTTAGATCACATTTCTACACAAACAATGAGGCAGAAAAAAACACATTAATTAATGACGATACAAACTGGTGCTATGAAGGCGTAGCATACGCACTACCAAAAGACAAGTCAGATACACGACCATTATTTCGTTTCTACTCGAAAAAATTTCAATCACACTTCTACACAACTGCAACAGCAGAAAAAAATGCACTCATTGCAAACGATCCTAACTGGACATACGAAGGCGTAGCATATCATGTCCCAAAATCAAATGACGGAAAATCACCCATCTATCGCTTCTATTCAAAGAACTACAACGCACATTTCTACACCATGTCACAAAATGAAAAAGATAGTTTAATCGCAAATGACCCAAATTGGCAGTTTGAAGGAATTGCTTTTTATACTGACAAAAATCCAACAGAAGCCCCCGAAACGCCCTGCGGTCGCCCACAACCAATCGGTGAAGTAGGACCGGATATCGCAATCGGACTTGATGAATACACCAAAGATGACATCCGTGAAGACCCGATCACATTAAGTGCGAATAAAACAATCAATCTCATTAATAAAGACGAAAAAATCATTGCTACAATTGGCAAAGATTTAGAAATCGAGATCTACTACGATGGTGATCAGAAACTCAAAGTAGCGTACGATGATAACGAATTTCTCGTTGAGAAAGAGATTCTTCTCGAAGCACAATCACAAAATGACGATAACACACTGATCTTTGACATTTCACGACAAAATTCTTCCTACAAAAAGTTCCGACATAGTATGAAAATTCGCTACAATAATACACATAAACGTATCTGGACAATCAATATCCTTCCGATGGAACTCTATATCTGGGGCATTGGTGAAATCACAGCAACTGGACCTGAAGAATACAACAAACTCATGACAGTAGCTTTTCGTACATATGGCTATTGGAAATTACTAAACTCAACTGCATATGCTGTACAAGGATTTAACGTGGTAGGTACACCCGCAAACCAAATCTATAGGGGTTACTCATGGGAAAAAGATCATCCTCGTATACGTGAGGCCGCAGAACAAACACAAGGTCTAACAGTTACATATAAAGACAAAGTAATCCTCCTCCCTTTTTCATCATGGACCGATGGTAAAACAAGAAATTATCTAGATGGACATTGGAATAATAGCTGTGATACAGATCCGCAAGAAAAAGTGAGTTCTACATTTCCTTATCTTATCGGCGTTAGTGACACATGGGGCAAACATCCAAGTTCTTCTACATGCGAGCTAGCAAGTACAGGCAATCATATGGTTGGCATCAGCGCACACGGCGCACTCAATGTTGCAGCTGATAAAAACTGGGAATGGGATCGGATTTTAAATCACTACATCACTGATAGCTCAACAACCAAACAATACTAATTCTTCAGACAACATCAGATGCAAAAAAAAATTTATATCATTCTATCACTAGCTCTCCTGTGCGCAACAATTGCTGCATTCTTCGTTTTTGGAAAACGAACACAAATTGAACAAAGTGAAATAATCATCACGCCAAAACCAAAACCTGCAACACAAGAAATCACCACGGAAAAATCCCAGAAACAACCAGAAGTACCAAGTAACGACATTACGACATTAGAGGAAACAGCAGATTCGCAATCTTTGGATAGCAAAAAAAGCGCATATCACATCACAAAAGAAGACTGCGACAATGAATGTACTAAATTTACACAAAATACATCACCATGGAGATACTGTGCAAATATTTGTGGTATAATAAAGCCAAAAGAACCAGCAAATGACTGCGCTGAAAAAGAAGGCCTATCTGCAGACTATTGTATAAAAAACAGAGCTATAGCAGATAATAAACCCGATCTATGCAATACTATTTCCGATCGAGGCATAGCACAGCAATGTCAAAATCAAATAATTGAAGGTATTGTTGATGGATTCTAAATATACGTATTTTACGATTTCTTTTGCGCGAGCGTCACTATTCATTTGTGGCGCTCTATGTGTTTCTTATCTTTTCTCTATACATTCAGCAAAAGCAGAGCAAGCGGAAAAAATACCACCACAAGTCATCGTCAAACTCAAACAACCCGAACGCGGCGCACAAAGTACTCTAAATCGTGCAGCGCAAATAGACGATTCCATAAAAATTGTTGATAGCATAGATGAGCAAAACGTGGCACTCGTCGAAGATACAACAGAAAGACGAGACCTTGATGAGCTAATGAGAGATCTCAAAAAAAATGAAAATGTAGAAATTGTTGAACCAAATCTCCCGCGTACATTCGCATACATACCAAACGATGTTCGTTTTGGAGATCAATGGGCACACAAGAACACTGGTCAAAGTGTAAACGGAAGCAGCGGTACAAATGGTGCAGACATTGACTCAACAACAGCATGGGATAAAGAATCCAGTACAGCAACAAGCACCATCATTGCTGTAATTGATACAGGTGTTGAGTACACACATGTCGACCTTGCGGCAAACATGTGGGATGGCACAAACTGTAAAGATGATTTCAACATTGCCGTAAATGGTGGATGTCCAAACCACGGATGGAACTATGAAAATGGCAATAATGACCCTATCGATAGCGGTCAAAGCAATCCCTCATACACAGGACACGGTACATTTGCTGCAAGTATGATCGGTGCCGTTTCAAGCAATAACCAAGGTATCTCTGGAACAAGCAGACATAACAGCTTAGAAATCATGGCTCTACGCTTTAATTTTGATGTCTTCACAGAGATCAAAGCAATAAATTTCGCAAAACACAATGGAGCAAAAGTCATCAATGCCAGTTACGGTGGCGGAGGCTTCTCACAAATAGAATCTGATGCCATCGCTGACTTCCCTGGTATCGTTGTTGCTGCGTCAGGCAATGGTGGTGCAGATTTCGTCGGCGATGACAATGACACAACCCCATTCTATCCATGTAACTACGACCTAGAAAATGTCATTTGCGTCGGAGCAACAAACCAAAACGATCAGCTTGCATCATTTTCCAACTACGGTGCATCAAACGTCGACATAGCTGCTCCTGGTGTGAATGTGCTAGGCATTTACCGCGGCGAATATCTATACGGAAATGGAACATCATTTGCAGCTCCACTAGTCTCCGCTGCAGCCGGATTGATATATGCACATAATCCATCCCTCACTACCACTCAAGTCAAAAACACCATTCTAACACAGTCTGATGCCGTCACAGCTCTAAACGGGAAAATTACAGAATCACGTAGACTCAACACTACAAAAATTATAAATGCTACAGCACCAGATGTGCCACAGCCAAGTGACCCCAATCAACAAAATACGTATCGATTTTACTCACCAGTATTTCAAGGTCATTTTTACACGACCTCAGAATCAGAAAGAAACTTACTCATATCGTCTGATCCAAACTGGAATTATGAAGGCATAGCCTTTACAACATACAAAAATGCTACAAATAGCTCCATAAAACCAGTGTATCGTTTCTATAGCGATACTTTCAATGGCCACTTCTACACAATTTCAGAATCAGAGAAAAACGGTCTTATAGCAAACGACCCTAACTGGAAATTTGAAGGTACAGCATACTATGCGCAAACGACACAAGCAGCAAACACAAAGCCGCTTTACCGCTTCTGGAGTCCAATATACAAACACCACTTTTTCACAGTATCCTCCACAGAAAGAGATGGGATTATCGCAAACGACCCTAACTGGTCATACGAAGGTGTAGCATACTACCTACCACAGTAACTAGCAGATGCGCACAATCACAACATCAAAAAAATTAGCTGGCACAATGTAGGAGGTGTACAGAAACACAAAGATCGACAAGTCGCATCATCGCCTCCGGAGCAGAGCTTGCGAGGTATTTATACCCTTGAAGACTTCCTTACTTTAATGCAATGTGAAGCACAAACAATACTTTTTCTGTAAGGCGTGCACTGACCGTCATCAGAAAAAAGAGTGTTGTAGCGAAGCAGTGTACAAAGTGAGGAAGTCCTATCCTTATCTTCCTCGTCACGGAAATATATGTGACTACTCATACATATTTCACTCAACTCGTTGCAAGAAAAAAAGGCTTTAGACAGTTCTTACGCTATAAATGATATCTATTAGGACTTACGCACGTGAGTGTAATTTTAGGCAAATCGAGGCTTTTCATGAGCCATAGTCTACATATAGTGAGTAAAAAACGGAGATTTTAACGACAAAAGCACACTAAGTGCGTAAGTCCCACTATAATAAATTTCATATTAAAGTAAGAAGAATCCATGAGGTATATACTAAAACATAAAAGTAACGCTACAGTTTTCCAAACGAATATAGAAATCCATCTAAAAAAAAATCAGAATAACATCTCAAACGGAAAGAATATGGATCTAATAATGAGTTTCTATCCGTTCTCGTTCCACTAAGTACACAAATAACATATTCACATATCATTGATTGACTCCCCTATAGCTGTTTATTGAAAAGCAAAATAAAATATTTACATCTTCTAGTTTGCACAACTGACTTT
>CALIRC010000031.1 GCA_938044295.1 Minisyncoccota bacterium | reverse complement strand
ACGCACTTGAGTGTAATTTTAGGCAAAATCGAGGCTTTTCATGAGACATAGTCTACCTATGGTGAAGGAAAAACGGAGATTTTAACGACAAAGTGCACCAAGTGCGTAAGTCCTAAAAAGCAATAGTGTGAGTAAAGAAATGAGATTGAAGACGAAAGAATCTCACACTACAGATCTATGTCGAGCAAAAAAAAGGCTCCGACTATATAATCACGTAATTTCTGCACAAACTAGACAAATACTATGGGATTATTTTCAACATTTTTTGGATCAAATGATCGCGAAATAAAAAAAGCTGGTCCAATTATAGATCAAGTAAACGCTCTTGCAGACGAAATGAAAAAGCTTCCAGAAGAGAGCTTTGCGACAAAAACAAGAGAATTCAAAACAAGAATTGAAAACAAAGAAAAACTTGATGACCTGCTACCAGAAGCTTTTGCACTCGTCAGAGAAGCTGCTGATCGAACAGACGGTAAGAGACCATTTGATTCACAAATTCTTGGGGGCTATATACTGCATCAGGGCAAAATAGCTGAGATGAAGACAGGGGAGGGTAAAACACTGACTTCAACGCTACCAGCATATCTCAATGCACTAACTGGAAAGGGTGTACACATAGTTACAGTAAATGATTATCTAGCAAAGCGTGACTGCAATTGGATGGGTCCAATCTTTGATCGTCTTGGAATCAGTGTTGCATGTATTACACATGAAGGTGGTTTTCTCTATGAGCCAAACGCACTAGATAGTGATGAAGTGAGTATAGAAAATGAAAATTTAAAAACCATCTCAAAAAAAGAAGCATACGATGCTGACATTACTTATGGTACAAATAATGAATTTGGCTTTGATTATCTAAGGGATAATATGGCAACAAGTCTTGATCGTGTTGTACAAAGGCAACCACATTACGCAATCGTAGATGAAGTTGATTCAATCCTAATTGATGAAGCGCGTACACCACTCATCATTTCGGCTCCAGATTCAGAGTCCACAAAACTCTATGGACAATTCGCATCAATAGTGCCACAACTTATACGTGACACTGATTTTACCGTAGACGAAAAAGAACGAGCAGTAAACATAACAGATGATGGTATTACGAAAGTAGAAAAAGCACTTGGCATTGGAAATATATACGAAGACGGCAAATGGCATTACGTCCATCACCTTGAACAATCGTTAAAGGCTCAAGTAATTTTTGAGCGTGACAAGGACTATATGGTTCGCGATGGTAATGTGATAATTGTAGATGAATTTACTGGACGTGCCATGGAGGGACGTCGCTATAGTGATGGGCTGCACCAAGCAATTGAAGCTAAAGAAAGAGTGGAAGTGCAACGAGAGTCAAAAACACTCGCGACTATTACTTTCCAGAATTATTTCCGCATGTATGAAAAAATTGCTGGAATGACAGGAACAGCCACAACAAGCGCAGAAGAATTGCAAAAAGTCTACAGTCTTGATGTCGTAGAAATCACGACAAATAAACCAATTGTAAGAAATGACTTGCCAGACGTAATCTACAAAACAGAAAAAGGGAAATTTGCTGCTATCGCAAAAAAAATAGCTGAACTTCATAATGATGGACAACCGGTACTTGTAGGTACCGTCGCTATAGAAAAATCAGAAGCTTTATCACAAGCACTAGAGAAAGCACGCATACCACATAGTGTACTAAACGCAAAATTTCACGAAAAAGAAGCAGAGATCATAGCACACGCCGGAGAAAAAGGTGCAGTGACAATAGCAACTAACATGGCTGGACGAGGCACAGATATTAAGCTTGGCGAGGGTGTAGTGGAACGAGGTGGACTCTACATCATCGGTACAGAAAGGCACGATGCCAGACGCATCGACAACCAGCTACGCGGACGCAGTGGACGTCAAGGAGATCCCGGGACAACACAATTTTATATTTCGCTTGAAGATGAGTTAATGCGTCGTTTCGGCGGAGATCGTCTTAGCACGATTATGAATAAGCTTGGTCTCCCAGAAGATCAGCCAATACAAAACGGCATGATCTCAAAGCAAATAGAAAACGCACAAAGTAAAATTGAAGGTTTCAATTTTGACATAAGAAAACACGTTCTCGAATATGATGATGTCATCAACAAACAACGAGAAGTAATTTACAAAAGAAGGAGAGCTGTGCTAACAAATGCAGTTGTTAAAAGTGAAATTCTTGAAATGCTCCGAGAAGAAATTGAGGCCATTGTGAGCTTTCATGCGGTAGAGGGGCAACACAAGTGGGATACAGAAAAAATACATGAGGATGTTGAGCAACTCTTTACACTAAAAGATGCTGCTGCAAAAAAAATTCAGACAATTGCATCAGATCCGAAATTTGACGAAAGAGAATCTATTGGTGCGATTATTGAGCATCTTTACGGAGAAGCCAAACAAGCTTACGGACTAAAAGAATCTGAAATAACGAGTGATGCAATGCGAGGCATCGAAAAACAAGTACTTCTACAAACGATTGATCGTCAATGGATGAATCATATTGATACAATCGATCATCTCCGTCAAGGCATTGGACTCAGAGGCTATGGACAAAGAGATCCTCTTATAGAATTCAAAAGGGAAGCATTTGATCTTTTTTCTGGACTTGTCAGTGGAATACGAAATACAACACTAAAAACAATTCTCCACATAGCACCAGCAACGCAGATACCAAAAGAAGAGATTCTGACACCAGAAAACATAGCAGAAATGACATTTTCAGGTGCTGACAACATTGCAGGTAGTGGAGAAATTCCTCCAGAATTCACACCAGAAGAAATGGAAGCGGAAAACCAAAACCTTAGGCCTAACTTACCAAGAATTGAAAAACCAATCATCGAAGCAAAAACTATAGGAAGAAACGAACCCTGTCATTGTGGCAGCGAAAAAAAATACAAAAAATGTCACGGTAAATAAAGCTTTTCTATGGCAGTCGTAAAACAATTTCCACAAATCACAGCACCATATTGCATTGCACTAGAAAAATCTATCGGCGCAGTCCTTTATCACACCTCAGAAACTAAAACGAAGTTTCTCATCATGCAATACCCGCACGGACATTGGGAATTTCCCAGGGGACATATTGAAATAGGCGAGAGTGAAATAGAAACAATGTATAGAGAAATAGAAGAAGAAACAAGTATCAAAAAAAGCGAACTAGAGATACAAGAAGACTTCCTCGAAAGCTTTGTTTTCTCGTATAGAGCACGAGGCGACGAAAAAAAAGATCGAAAAAAGAAGAAAAAATGTCTTTTTATCAGAAAAAAAGTAGTTTTTTACCTTGCAAAAACAACGCAAAATCGTATAAAACTCTCACACGAGCATGAAAAATGCAAATGGCTCACATACGAAGAAGCAATGGATCGTCTGACATTTGAAAATGCTCAAAAAGTCATAACCAAAGCTCATGAATACATCCAAAAAAACAATGCATGAGGCTTCATTTGCAGTCTACATTTTGCAGTGTAGCGACAAAACACTCTATACAGGTATAACAAACGACATAGACAGAAGACTTTTAGAGCATAATGAGAATAATAAAAAAGGAGCTAAATATACTAAAACAAGAAGACCTGTGAAAGTCATTTACACCAAATACTACAAAAACCGATCTGAAGCACAGAAAAATGAAATTAAGATTAAAAAAATGTCCAGAAAAATGAAGATTAGTTTAATCAAAGATAGTATGCAAAAAAATGACAGAGGCAAATCAATTACCAAAAATACAATCACAGAAAGTTTCTCTCTGTAGGGTTCTTTGCAAATATGGAAAACAACGATATAATAAGTCTATATTATTCACCTTTTAGCTGATATGCGCAATAATTATTCTGTCCCGAAACTATTTACAATTCTTTTTCTGATATGCATTGTAGGTGCTCTTGCATTTGGAAAATTTCCTCTACTGCCAAATTCTGTTCAAAAAAGTCTCAGTGATTTAACTGTAAATCTCGGACTCGATCTACAAGGAGGTCTCCACTTGGAATATGAGATCGACCTTTCAGGAGTTGAAGAAGAAGCAAAGCTTGATGCGCTCAACGCCGTACAGGCAGTAATTGAACGTCGTGTAAATGCTTTTGGCGTCGGTGAACCCACAGTACAAATCGCATCTCGTGGAGCAGAAAAATTCCTTATTGTTGAAATTCCAGGAATCAGAGAAATAGAAGAAGCAAAAGACATTATCAAAGAAACGCCATTTCTAGAATTCAGGGAAGAGCGAACTGCAGAGGAACTCGAAGCATATTTTAGTCCTCTCAACGAAGAAAATAAATCAAAAATAAATGAAGCACTTACTCGTCTAGAGGCAGGAGAGGAATTCACTGCAGTCAAAAATACACTAAATCCAACACCAGAAGGTGTGGAGGTAGACCAAGAAGAAGTGTATGTTAAAAAAGGAGAGCTTGTCGCAGCACCAGCAGTAGAATCCATCCTCTTTGATACAGAGATCCCAGAAAATACAGTTCACAAAGAGGTAATTGAATCCGAAATTGGATACCACATCGTAAAAAAAGGAGTAGCAAAAGGTGAATATGAGGAAGTAAGCTATGAGCTAATCACACTCATCAAACAATCAGATCGAACTAATCCCGCTGCCACATATAAACCAACAGAACTCACAGGGGAACATCTCAAAAGAGCCGAAGTGACATATTCACAAGCCGGTCTTCAGCAACCAGAGGTTTCCATATTTTTTAATAGTGAAGGTGATAAGCTATTTGGTGAGATCACAGAACGCAATAAAGGGAAAACAGTAGCGATCGTAGTAGATGGCGAATACGTGAGCGTTCCAAATGTTTCACAGGCTATCTATGGTGGTCAAGCCCAGATTACAGGCGCAAGATCACTCCAAGAAGCGCAGAGTCTCGCTGGAAGGTTAAATGAGGGTGCCCTACCAGTACCAATAAACCTCGCTTCACAGCAAAGTGTAGAAGCTTCTCTAGGAGCACAATCACTGACAAAAAGTCTCAAAGCTGGACTGTGGGGCCTTGCATTGGTAATGCTCTACATGATTTTTTACTATAGATTCTTTGGTCTCATCGCGGCAGGTGCAATCGGTTTTTATGCACTCACAATCGTAGCAATTCTCAAAGTATCCAGTACATTTCCACCAGGATTAGCCATAGTTTTAACACTATCTGGAATTGCTGGTCTTATTCTATCGATTGGTATGGCTGTCGATGCAAACATCTTAATCTATGAACGCATCCATGAAGAGCTTCGCAGAGGGAGGAGACTACATCACGCAGTAGAAGAAGGATTTTCTAGAGCGTGGTCAGCGATCCTTGATGGAAATCTTTCCACAATTCTGACATGTCTTATTCTACTGATCATAGGCACGGGATTCGTGAAGGGGTTTGCACTGATTCTCAGTATAGGAGTTCTACTATCAATGTTTACGGCAGTGGTTCTAGTGAAAGTTGTTATAAGAGCCTCAGCTGGACAATGGCTTTCGAAAAATACCTGGCTTATTGGACGTGGCTTAAGCAAATACGAAGATGATACTACATCGCGCTAAATCTCTTAAACTTTCTAACTCTTCTCAGCATTATGGATATCATTGGAAAAAGAAAATACACTTACACACTTTCCAGTATTTTGGTAATACTTAGTATTGTCATGCTCATTTTTTCACCATTAAAGTTTGGCATTGACTTTGTAGGAGGAACACAACTAAAAGTACAAAAAAGTGAATCAGGTATAATTACAAAAGAAGCTCTCTGTGAGAAGTTATCAGAGGAATTTTGCGCAAAAAGCTTTATAGTCCGGCAAGCTGACGAAAATGGTGTCCTCATAGAGTACAAGCAATCAGACGAATCAAATAACCAAGCAGTTATTGAAGCAATTGCACAAGTTGATCCTGAGAGCACGATTTTACAGACAGACTTTATTGGTTCAAAAATTTCCGAGCAATTCCGAGGTAACGCACTAACTGCAATTATCCTAGCAATTGTCGTAATCCTACTCTTTATTGCCTGGGCATTTAGAAAAATCTCATTCCCTGTATCGTCATGGAGCTATGGGTTTAGTGCAATCGTAGCGCTCATACATGACATTCTTATAGTACTAGGCCTTTTCGCCTTATTTGGATATCTCTTTGATGTAGAAGTAGGCATTCCATTTACTGTTGCTCTCCTCACTATCCTTGGCTATAGTGTTAACGACACGATAGTAGTATACGACCGCGTTCGAGAAAATATCCTTCGCACAAAAGACACTGCACATTTCGCACAGTTGGTAAACAAGTCACTAAAAGAAACGCTCGCTAGATCCCTTAACACTTCTCTCACTGTAGCTGTCGTACTCATCGCAATGATCATTTGGGGTAGTAGTTCGTTGTTATGGTTTTCAGTGGCACTGCTCATAGGTGTGATAGCTGGAACATACTCATCAATTTTTGTCGCTACAGCCATTGTCGTAAACATTTACGAATATAAGAAGAAGAATAAACTACTATAATATGCTAGGAAAACTATTTAAAAGTAAAAAAACAAAAGAAGAAGAAAGTGAGAAAAGCCAAAAAAGCATAAAAGATGCAGAAAATATTATGGGTGGTCAGATCCCAGACATCTCCGATGAAATGATTGATCAAATGCTTTCTGGTGATATGCCAGGAATGCCTAAATTAGGACCAATGCAAAAAATGGCGATAAAAGGGATAAAAAAAATGAGTCCAGAAAAAAGAAAAGAAATGTTTGCACAAGCCATGGGAAAGATGCAAGAAAAAGGTGGGGAGTCAAAAGAAGAGATGCTTGCACAAGTTGAAGAGATGAGAGAGGCTGGACAACTCAATTCAAAGCAATACAAAATTGCAAAAAAAAGACTGGGCATAAAATAAAAATGGAGCCTCCAAGGCAAGCATTCGCTTAATGTACCAAAGTCTGTTGCATAATATAAAAAGGTATGTTATATTCTAGTGTGGCTCGAAAAGCTACACGTAATTTCTCCATAACAATGTGAAAACATTATGCGATATATACTAGCAAGTCTCTGTATCTTAGTATTAACTGGCTGTGGCTCACTATCAAGAAATGAAGTACCCTCTGATGTCGTACTTGACGATTTTGGGCAATCAGATCTTACCATACCAGCAAATAATGAAGAAGAAAGCGAAGCTAGCACCGACGAGCTTGCAGCGCTAGAAGAGGCAAACACCTTCACACTAGAGGATATTGATGAGATTGAGGTACCTGAACTCAGAAAGCCTTTAGATGAACGAGAAGGTACACTATCAGATGATCTGCCTGAGCAGGAAAAGGAAGTGCGCATCTCACCAGTAACAGGTCCCGAAATGCCTGAAGCAGAACTTCGCAAAATCTACAACAAAATTCTCATCGAAAGAGGAGAAGAACCACGATTTTAAGAAAAACACAAAAAAAACGCCCTCACGGGTGTTTTTTTATCATTGAATAAATATAGATACATCATTATCACTATCACTTTAGAATTTCGCACGTGAGTGTAATTTTAGGCAAAATCGAGTCTTTTTATGAGCCATAGTCTACCCATGGTGAATGAAAAGCAAAATTTTAACGACAAAGTACAGCAAGTGCGTAAGTTCGATATTATGAGATTCTCAGCACTGTCTATCCGCAGAACAGATCTGTTTAGCTGTTTACTCTTAATAGGCACATATGGACTCTTCATTACAGCATAGCAATCGATTGGGTAAAAGAAAATATAAATACATTCACAGTAAAATATTACGAGTAAAAATACCGAATCTTGATTTTAGGGTAAGGTGTTGCTATGATGAAATTATTAAACCTTGCAACATATATGACCATAAATACAGATCCACAGAAAGTTGAAGAACTCCTAGCTCGAGGAGTAAATGAAGTGATAAACTACGAAAATCTGAAAAAGCAACTTTTGTCAGGAAAAAAATTACGTGTAAAGCTTGGTATCGATCCTACAAGTCCTGATTTGCATCTAGGTCGATCTGTGCCACTCCTCAAATTGCGCGATTTCCAGCAATTAGGACATCACATAATCTTTCTTGTCGGAAATGCAACAGGTCTTGTTGGAGACACATCTGATAAAGATGCAGAGAGACCAATGCTCAAACAAGATGCAGTAGACGAAAACATGCAAAAATACGTAGAGCAAGCTGGAAAAATTATCGATATAGACAGAGCTGAAATCGCCTTTAATGCTGATTGGCTCAATAAACTAGGTTACAAGGAAATCGGCGAACATGCAGACGCATTTTCCCTCGCCTCTTTCATACAGCGTGAGAATATAAAAAAACGACTCAACGCAGGAAAAAGAATTTCACTCAGGGAATTACTCTATCCACTGATGCAGGGATACGATAGTGTAGCGCTAAAAGCTGATATAGAAATCGGAGGCACTGATCAAAGATTTAACCTCCTTGCTGGTCGAACACTACAAGAGCAAGCAGGTCAAAAACCACAAAATGTGATCATGGGGAACCTTATCAAGGGAACAGATGGGCGCAAAATGAGTAGTAGCTGGGGCAATACAATCAAAATCACAGATGAGGCGCGCGATATAGGAGAAAAAATTATGAATATCCCAGATGATCTTATTGCGGTGTATTTTGAAAATTGCACACGAGTACCACAAGAGGAAGTAAATCGTATACGCACAATTGAAGACAAGCGTATACAGAAAATTGCATTAGCAGGAGCAATTATCGGCTTTTACTATGACCAAAAGAGTGCCAAGGAACAAGAAAATTATCTCAGAGAGAAATTTATAGCAAAAACAAAAAATGTACTCACTGAAGCATATAAATGTAAGGTAGAAGAGTCTCTTGTTGATATAATGGTTGATTTAGGGGTAGCAAAAAGCAAAAGCGAAGCCAAAAGAAAAATCCAACAAGGTGGAGTTTCTATAGATACAAGCAAGATGAACGACATACAATACACAGTTCACGAAACAGATAATCAAAAAATACTGAAAGTAGGAAAAAAATTCTTCACAAAGCTAGAAATAACGAAATGAAAGAGAAAGTAGGGATCATGGGTGGTAAAGGATCATTCAATGATCAGGCATATTATATCTTCAAAGAAAGGAACAGACTTCTACTAAATACAGAACCTCATTACCTCTACACCACACTAAATGTCCTAAAAGCAATCAAAGAAAATGAGGTTAATTATGGCGTTTTTGGTATTTTTAACAGTCAATCCAATCTTGTAAAAGAAACAGTAAAAATTATTGGGCATTACAATTTTGACGTCGTCGACTATGTAACAATTCCCGTCGAACACCATGTTATGACACTGCGAGAAATACAGATTGAAGATATAGAAATAATAATGGGTCATGAAGATGCTATAAAGCAATGTAGAAGAAAACTAAAGAAACAATTTCCAAATATAAAAGCCATCGCAGGAATAAACAACTTCAAAGATGGTGCTGGTGTTGCTGAGGCACTTATAAATAAAAAAATATCACAAAAAACAGCTGTTCTCAGTGGAGAAGCAACTGCCAAAGCATTTAATCTAAAAATTGCGAAGAAAAATCTTGCTGACGACACAAATAATGCTACAACAATGTTACTTGTAAAGCCTCTTGCAAACACATAAACTAGTCAATTTGTTCGAGTTTAGGTATAATGAGCACTATATTGACACCTACTTTATGAACGAAAAAATTGCCCAGATTGAAAAGAAAATGCTAAAGGACTTAGAAGAGGTGAAGGATTTAAAGTCCTTAGAAAAAGTGCGCATCGCTTATCTTGGTAAAAAAAGCATGCTCGCTGAACTCATGAAAAGCATAAAAGACTTGAGTCCAGAAAAAAAACGCGAATATGGGCCACTCGTGAATGCATTGCGGGCATCAATGCAAGACAAAATAGCACAAAAAAATGACTATTTTGAAGATAATTTTAATGCGCTCAGTGAATGGATTGATGTGACAGCTCCGGGCCAAAGAGTTACGCGTGGACACTTACACCCGCTTACAATCGTCCAGAGAGACATTGAAAAAATCTTCACAACAATGGGCTTTGTGATCGCAGATGGACCAGAAATAGAGACAGAATTTTTCAACTTTGACGCTGTAAACATGCCTGACAATCACCCAGCAAGGGATATGCAAGATACATTCTGGATACATGCAGAAAAAAATGTACGCCACGTACTAAGAACACATACATCAAACGTACAAGTACGCTACATGCAAGAGCATACACCACCTTTTCGCATGATCGTCCCAGGGCGCGTCTTCAGACAGGAGGCAACCGATGCATCGCATGAGCATACATTCCATCAATTTGAAACACTTGTCGTAGGCAAATCAATCAGCGTTGCAAATTTTCTACACATTGCTGAATCATTCTTTTCACAATTTTTTCATGCAGAAATCAAAATTAGGGTACGACCAAGTTACTTTCCATTTGTTGAACCAGGATTTGAATTTGACATCTCCTGTACAAACTGCGAAGGTTCTGGATGTAGTACCTGTCAACGGACTGGATGGATAGAAGTAGGAGGGGCAGGTATGGTACATCAAAACGTTTTCCTTGCAGCAGGCTACGAAAAAAACAAATACACAGGATTCGCCTGGGGATTCGGCCTCGAACGCCTCGCTATGATGCGATACAAAATCGACGACATACGACATTTTCATGGGGGTGATATAAGATTTGCGAC
Organism: Minisyncoccota bacterium; assembly: GCA_938044295.1. Classification (GTDB taxonomy): domain Bacteria; phylum Patescibacteriota; class Minisyncoccia; order Moranbacterales; genus JAHDCW01. Next base: position 4,558 of record CALIRC010000031.1, on the reverse strand, counting down.
ACAATTCTAAAACATCAAATTCTCAGTATAGAAACAAAGATCGCTCCCCTAAAAAAGGCTAAAAGGTACTATGCAATACAGCTACAACTGGCTCAAAGAAATCTCTCAAACAAAAAAAACTGCCGAGGAAATTGCGCAGTTGCTTTTAGTGCATTCGTTTGAAGTAGAGGAATTAAGAGATCAACGCAAAGGACGAGAAGATGTAGTAATAGGACATGTACTCCAAATAGCGTCGCACCCGGATGCTGACAAACTACAAATCGCAACAGTTGATGTGGGAGAAGAAAAACTACAAATTGTCTGCGGAGCACCAAATCTTCAAAAAAACCAGAAAGTGCCAGTCGCACTTGTCGGTGCCAAGCTACCAAATGGCCTCAAAATAAAAAAAGCGAAAATTCGCGGTATCGAAAGTAGAGGCATGATCTGCGCTCCTGATGAACTAGACCTTGGATCAGAAAATGGCGGCATCATGATTCTCAAAGAAGATGCACCCATCGGTGAGCTTTTCACAACCTACAAAAAACTTGATGATACAATTTTGGAAATAGATGTGCTACCAAACAGAGGTCATGATGCGTTATCACATTATGGCATGGCACGTGAAATAGCAATGTTAGAGGGTCGTATACTTAATGAAAGCCACAGACAGCAGCAAAAATACACACAGGGTATTCCTGTAAAAATTCTTACTCCGACATGCTCGCGCTACTGTGCAATCTCACTAAGTGATATAAAAATTGAACCATCACCGCAATGGCTCCAAGACAAATTGACAGCACTAGGCCACAACGCGATTAACAACGTTGTCGATATCACAAACTACATTATGCTGCTAACTGGGCAACCGATACATGCCTTTCAAGCAAATTTTGCACCACAAATTACCATCAGGCAAGCAGAAAAAAATGAAAAAGTAACGTTACTTGACGATACTCAACTGACCTTATCAAAAAATGATCTACTAATTACTGACGGTAAAAATCCAATCGCACTGGCGGGTATCATGGGCGGGAAGAGTAGTGCAATTTCAAATAAAACAAAAGAAATTACACTAGAAATTGCACATTTTGATGCACGTACAATTAGAGCTACAAAATCTCGTCACAATCTACACACTGATGCTGCATATAGATTTGAACGAGATATCGATCCAAATCTCGTCGACGTAGCCGCATTTCACGCCATAAAAATGTTTACTGAAATCACTGGTGCGAAAGTAAAAAGTATCACAGACATCTACCCTCAAGAAAGTCAGGTAAAAAAGTGGAGTATAGCACTACCACATAAAGAGATTGAAAAAATACTAGGAACGCAGATTGATCAAACGTATGTTCAATCAATTCTCAAAAATCTAGATATTACACTGACACAAAAAAACGATGTTTACCTTTGTCACATACCAACCATCCGCAGAGATTTACAATCACCCGAAGATCTTATTGAAGAAATCGGAAGAGTATACGGTTATGACAAAATCAAGCCGAAGCCTCTAAAGGAGCCAGTGACAATTCCACACCACAATGCACAGCGCGAATATGAAAATCACACAAAAGACCTTTTTGTAGCGGAGGGATATAGTGAAATAAAGTCATATTCTTACTACGCTAAAAATGATGCCAAGCAAGTTGGTTTGAATGGTAAGCACATTACAGTACTCAACCCAATGAGTAGCGAACAGGAGTACATGCGTCGCACACTAGCTGTAGGCATACTCAAAAGTGCAGCCAAAAATAACAGTTTTACCGAAGAATCGAAACTATTCGAAGTTGGGCGATTTTATATACCAAGCACATCACAAAAGTTACCGCAAGAAAAAATGATGCTTGGTCTTGCATATACAAAAAAATCGAACAGAATAAGTCATTTTCACACTCTAAAAGGCAGTATTGAAAATTTCCTCACAGAGCAGGGCCTACATAATCATTACTTCAGTGATGATATTCCAAATGATTTAACCGATGCGATAATATTTCATCCTACAAGGCAGGCCTTTATAAGATTAGATAATAACACGATCTGTGGAGTGATTGGAGAAATACCAAAGCGAACAGCAAAATACTTTGGTATTAAAAATGCGCAAACCATTTATGCAGAGATAGACTTAGCCGTCATAGAAAAAGCAGCAAAGTCTAATACTGGATATCAGCCATTGCCAAAATACCCTGCAGTAACAAGAGATTTGTCAATGCGCGTTGGAAAGCATACTCGCGTCGCAGATATTGAGAGAACCTTATCTGCAAGTGCGGGAAATCTTCTAAGTGATATAAATCTCTTCGATCTCTATGAAAATAAAAAAAACGGTGAAAGATCAATGGCTTTTCACATTCTTTTTCAGTCACAAAAAAAGACACTAACAGCAGATGAGGTGGATGTACTTATCAAAAAAATGATTCTTGCAGTAGAAAAAATTGCAGACGTAGAAGTGAAAAAAATATAGAAATGAAAGAATACGGAATCTAACACGTATAAACATAAAGATGGAATTTCTTGTGTTTTGTTATGCGTTCATGTTAAAATATTTTTTGAATTGCTACGTAATAGAGGCAAGTATTCAACAAAACTGAAAAATCACTCCACATGTAACAATATGATCAAAAAACTTCTATGAGAAAGTCAACATCATTACTCGGTACGCTATTTACCATTTTTGTCAGTGTTATGTTAAGTCTGATACTTTGTATTGGATTCATAACATATACGCAAAAAAAACCTGTAGTACAAACTAACGAAGTACAAAGTCTTCCAAATACTCTAGAAACACACTCACAAGATACGCTAGAAAAAATACAATCACGCGAGCAAGTTGTAGTAAACATTGTAGAAAAAGTAAATCCTGCTGTTGTATCAGTAGTAATCACAAAAGACGTTCCTAATATTGAACGTTATTTTGAAGATCGATCAACTGGCAATTCTCTATTTGATGAATTCTTTGGTGGATTTTCTCAAAGACCACAGTACAGAGAAAACGGTACACGAAAAGAAGAGGTCGGTGGTGGTTCTGGTTTTTTTGTGACACAAGATGGATTTGTTGTGACGAATAAGCATGTAGTAGATGACCGTGACGCTCAATATACAATCCTCACAAATAACGGAGAAAAGTACGACGCAGAGATCCTTGCAGTAGATCCCACGATTGACATTGCAATACTCAAGGTAAAGAGCCAGGAACAATTCCCTTATCTAAGCTTTGCGGACTCAGATGAAATCAAACTTGGGCAAACAGCTATTGCGATTGGAAATGCACTTGCAGAATTTCGAAATTCTGTTTCTGTTGGTGTTGTATCAGGTCTCTCAAGGTCGATCGTTGCAGGAAGCGGCTTCGGTCAAGCAGAAAATCTTGATAATGTAATCCAAACAGACACAGCAATCAATCCAGGTAATAGTGGGGGACCCCTCATGAACATTAATGGAGAAGTAATCGGCATAAATGTTGCAGTTGCACGTGGGAGTGAAAATATTGGCTTCGCGCTACCTGCAAACATTGTCGCTCGAATTGTTGAAAGTGTGAAGGAAAATGGGGAAATTGTAAGGCCATACTTAGGCATTCGATATATACCAGTGACAGAAAATATGGCAAACACAAACAACTTAAGTGTAGATTATGGAAGTCTTATACAAAGAGGAGAAATGCGCGAAGATTTAGCTGTGATACCAGGCTCTCCAGCTGACAAAGCTGGTCTCAGAGAAAATGATATTATACTCGAGATTGATGGTGAAAAAGTCACAAACGAAAAACCGCTAACAAATATTCTAAGGGAAAAAGAAGTAAATCAAAAAATCTCTATGAAGATTCTGAGATTAGACGAGGAAATACAATTAGAGGCAATTCTTGAGAAAGCGCCGAACAACTTGTGATGATTATTTACAAAGACCATAAAAACAGATGAAAATAAAGTACAATCAACCATGGTATAATAAGTCTCATAATAAACAACTAGCTTTATAGGATATTTGACTAATAAACACGACACATTCGCAAAAAGAAGAAGAGTGAGAATACTGCCGCAAGCTCTACGTCAATACAATAGAGAAAAATCCAATTAGTAATTAAAGACACATTTAGAGCATGAAGCAACAGAGCCTTTTTAACGAAACAAACACACAATCAAAAAAAAATGATTCACAAAAAAATGAACATACACTAATTTTTTTTGACACAGAAACAACTGGACTTGGTGAAATGGATCGTTTGTGTCAGCTTGCATACAAAATTGGTGAAACAGAATTTGAATCACTATTTAAACCACCGGTACCAATAGATCCGTATGCAAGTGAAATTACCGGCATCACACAAAGCATGATAGAAGATGCTGAGATATTTGCGCAGTCACAGATCAAAAAAGATCTCACAAAGTACAGTGAGGAGAAAAAAACAATCTTTGTAGCCCATAATGCTCCATTTGACGTTAGCATGGTTGCTAAGGAGGGAATCACTATTTCCACTGTAATAGATACTTTAAAAATCGCACGAGTAGTTGACGACGGAAAATCCAAAAGCTACAAACAAGAACACCTATGGGAATATTATAATTTGCAGGTAAAGGATGCACGAGCTCAT
>CALIRC010000030.1 GCA_938044295.1 Minisyncoccota bacterium | reverse complement strand
GTGAAAGAGCGGTACTCTATAAAGGACTTCATACCACTGATCATCGTAGCAATTGTCGTGACAGCTTTTTCAGCAGTCACAATGTACGTGACTAGTGGAGGGTGGGAAATATTTATGCGCATGTTTATGGCGGCATTTTTTCTCATATTCGGTAGCTTGAAGCTTATCAAGCTATCACACTTTGCAACTGCCTACAGAAAGTACGATCTCATCGCAAAGCACTCTCGAGCGTATGCTCTGGCGTATCCTTTTATTGAAATAGCCTTGGGGATTGGATATTTGGTAAATTTTATGCCAGCTGCAGTGAATTTTGTTACCTTTATCATTATGAGTATCGGTGCTCTTGGTGTGCTGCGGGTCCTTTATCGTGGCGAAAAGATTGTTTGTGCATGCATGGGTGCAGTATTCAAGATCCCGATGACAGGTGTAACCCTTGGAGAGAACATCCTTATGGCAGGCATGGCACTGATGATGATTATGTAATTTGGTTCGAACCTAGTCCCACTCAGGGAGCAGACTTTAAAACAGCATGATTGCGCTGTTTTTTGACTGGTAATATAATGTTGGAACTTGTATACTGAATACGTCATATTACATAAGGTAATACCTTGTTTATGAGTAAAATAGTCCCTAAAGTTGGCGTTGGTATAATCGTAATAAAAGAACAAGACGACAAAAAGTTTGTAATGCTCCATCAGCGTAAGGGTGATCACGCTACTAATTATTGGGGTAGCGGCGGCGGTCACTTGGAATTGGGTGAGTCTCTTATGGCAGGCGCATTAAGAGAGCTTGTGGAAGAGGCTGGCGATGATTTGGTAGTAAAAAATACTTCCTTTTTGGGTTTGTATAACTTTACCGACATGGCTCCAAAGCACTATGTCGACATTTCGTTTTCTGCTGAGTATGTTAGTGGAGAGCCAAGTAACAATGCCCCGAGGGAAACAACCGACTGGCAGTGGTTTGATCTTGAAGATTTGCCTGAGCCATTATTTCCACCTGTGGCTATATACCTTAAAGCATTAAATACAGGTGAAAAGTTTTTTGACTCGTATGTTAATCAGTATGATCCAGATGTTAGTCGATAAAATTACTAAATTGAAAAGGGTCGTTGCAATTCCTTGGATTGGATGCGCCAATAACTTTCATTGGTAGGTTTTTCAGTTTTATACTGCGGGCATGAGGTTCTAATAGAGTCCACGACGCGGAGCCAGCAACAAAAAACAGCCCTACAAGGACTGTTTTTTGTTGCTTACTTTGCCGCGGATAGGATGAGAAGTTTATGCTCGAAAGCGCAGCGTCGGGTAAATCCTATCCGCGGATCAGATAAAAAAGTCCCATCAAATGGGGCTTTTTTGTGACTGGGAATAGGACGTTGGAACCTGTTATACTGAAAGTAATTAAAATAGAATATAATACATTTTCTCGGTGGCTCACCCAGAGCTGGAAAAACTACAATATTAAAAAAATTTTTGAAAGAAAGTTCTATATCATCAACTTCAACAGATGCTCTGAGGGAAATTGTGAGGGATTGTTCAGATGGGGCGAAGTTAGCTTCTCTCACTAAATGTGATAACATCATGCTTAAAGAGCAGGACTTCAATTTCTTCAAAGACGAAACAGATGAGGTGATACATCTTCAAAACTATGAATCCGAATTGGTTTTCAAGAGTGTCGTACCATATTATATTGAGGAGTATAACAGAAATAGTCTAGATTTACTTTTGGAGGGGATTGCAATTCTTCCTGCGCAGATTTCAAATTTAAGCATTACTCACAACGCTGTATTTGCAGGCTATCAAGATGATGGTCTAGCTGAGCAGATGAAAGTGTTTGCTCAGAATAATCCATAAGATTAGATTGGTAGGTATAAGTTATCCGATGAGGAGATTGCTGCTTTTGCTACATTTTTGATAGCATACAGCAAATGGATTCAAGAAGAGGCTAAAAATTTTGGATATGAGTACGTGGAGATGTCGGAAGGAGATTTTAATGAGAATACAGATAGAGTTGTAAAAATGTTGCTTGGTAGATAGGTAAAACGGTTCCAACCTAGTCCCACTCATGGCGCAAGTCGAGAAACGCACGGAAAAAAGAGTATTTTCCTTTGAGGTAGTTAAATGAGAAAGCTGAAAGTGTTGTACTTGAAAAAGTTCCTAGTTCCTAGTATAATAGGAACTATGAAAACACGAGATAAAATCATTGCCTACATTGAAACGCATGGTCAAGTAAGCGGGAAAGAGCTTGCAGATTTTTTGGAGATTACGGACCGCGCAGTGCGGAAGCAACTTGCCACGTTAATAAAAGAGAAGATCCTCACAAAAAGAGGAAGGCCGCCGCAGGTATTCTATGCAATTGGCAGAGTGCAGAGCTCACTTAGTGAAGATACCGTCGACGAGCAGATACGAAAAATACTTGGACAGAATTTCCTCTATGTCACCTCAGAGGGAGAGCGAATCGAGGGAGTTGATGGATTTGTGCAGTGGTGCAAAAAACGAAATTTCAATGTTGTACAAAAATCAGAGGAATATAGGGATGTATATACAAAATACCAGAAATGCAAAAAATCTGGACTGATCTCAGGAAAAGAAAAAATCATTGACACCTTCGGAGGTGACACTTGTCTCGAAGATGTCTACTACGCTGATTTCTACGCATGGGAAATATTTGGCAAAACAAAACTAGGACAACTTCTTCTCTACGCAAAACAGAGCCAGGATAAAAAACTAATGAAAGAAGTGGTGCAGCATATCAAGTCACCCCTCCTAGATCTCCTAGAAAATCAAAAAATCAATGCTGTTGGGTTCATTCCACCCACGGTAAAACGAGAAGTGCAGTTCATGAAAGTCTTCAAAGAATACCTGGCATTGGACATACCAGAAATCACAATACAAAAAATACGAACTGAAATTGTTACTCCTCAAAAAACACTCAGCAAGCTTGCAGACCGCATTGACAATGCAAGTGCCACAATGGTCGTCGTAGACAAAAAAGCACATGGGAGAGTACTCTTGATCGATGATGCAGTTGGATCTGGAGCAACGCTCAATCAAGTGGCATGTAGCATCAAGAAAATTGCCACAGATACAAAGATGTACGGATTTGCGATTACGGGAAGCGCCAAAGGGTTTGATGTTATTAGTGAGGTATAAAAATGAATTCAATCAAAAAGTGTTTTGATGTGATACTAACTGCTGATCGAAAGGAGAGTCGTGTAGCTGCGCGCAGCGTTCACAAAGTAACTTTTTCTACGAAAACAACAGAAGATTATAGTAACATCAAGGATGTAATTACGAATGCTGGAGAAATTTACTCCCTTTTGCGAGAACCATGGCGTCAGGAGGATTTTGTGCATGCGCTCTCCATCATCTATTTTTTGCGCTCAGATGAGGAAGATCTGGACGAAAATTTTCCGTGGTTTTTTCACCTTTTACAGGATACAAATGGTCGTATACGATATGCAGCAGTGAAGATGTTGTGTCATGACCTGGGACCGCTTACAGTACATATTAGATGTCCAGAGTTCATCAACAAGGAGATGAGCAAAAGAGATTGCATGGAATCAGATCGGATTTTGAGGCAGTTGTTTTCTGGGTTAGAGATACTGCTGCAGAAAACATGGGAGTCAAAACATGAAAAGTATACATTTGTCTCTGACATGCCAAGCAGTCCGTATAAGTCTGCTCAAATGGTCATGGTCGAAATGATGGATCTATGTGGTGAGGAGTACATCAAAGAAATGAGCTGATATAAAGAGTGGTAATCATGTGAGATAAGAAGTTCTACTAGCGTCCACGACACGGAGAAGGCCTAAGAACGCTTATGTAAGGACTTTTTTAATCTCTTTCTGTATTTGAGGTACGAGATTTTTTCAAACCATGAGTTTTTTTTCAAACCAGATGTTGTTTCTTGGTGATGGATGAGGAAGGACATAGAATTCAGGAGCGTAAGATTTCCAATTTTTTACAGTATTTGTGAGGTTTTCTTTCTTATACATCAAATTTACGTCTAGTCTTCCTATTATAAAAAATGGACGAGAAATTTGCCTGTCGTTTGACGAAAATATAGATTCGTGATATACATTACCTACACTGAACTGCCTACGGAGTTAAAGAAATGACAATAGTTAAAGCATTCGCAGGAATAGTGATGGCACCTTTGTTTTTTGTGCTATCAGTATTCATCTGCATAGTTTTTTACAAAGCAAAATTACCAATTGCGTTACATCTAGCGCTAACACAGATGGTAGTTGGAATTCTTTTTGGTTTTATAACGATGAATCTGACCTGGAAGCTTTTCAACAAGATAAACATCGTTGCGTTAAGTATTTGGGTGCCACTTATGATAGTGGCAATGTTCGCAACTACTGATGATGGTACATCTACACACGGCTTTGGGACTGTAATTTATGACGCTACTGACGTTGCGCTTGGTCTAGGAGCTGTACTAGTCTTTTGGCTATCGGGAAGTCTTGTGAGATGGCTTAGTGCCACAGATAATACAACAGCCCAGGAGACTGGATAAGAGTGATACATGTCATATGATGTGTAACATGTACTCAGGAAGTCCACAACAAGCACCGCCACCTTGAAAATCGAAAGGAGGCGGTTTTCATTTGCCTTAATCTGAGTTTGCTATAAGAATATGATATCCATATGTGGTTCCAACCTAGTCCCACTCAGGGAGCAAACTTAAAAACAGATGGCTATGCTGTCTTTTGGTATCTATTCCAATTGCTTCGTCGCTTAGGAAATATCTATGACTGTGTCACAGATATTTCACTCCGCTCCTTGCAAGATAAAATTGTCATTTTCTATAGGTCAATCTCCACACGGCCAGGCTCTGATTTGTTCCAGTGAAAGTCAATTGCGACAATTTCATACACGATGCGTCCAGTTGTCGGGGCTTGGTCGTCGATGAGAGTTGTTTGTTCAAGTTTCCATGTTGCAGCGATATGTTTGGGGGTTTCACCGTCAATTCCCCTGAATATTCGGTAGCCATGAAGCTTATAGTTGTCGGTGGGTTGTTCCCAACTCACAGTCACGTTGCCATCTTTTGCTGTCGCTGTGATGCCATCCACGACCGAAGGAGGTTCTTCATCATCGACTGCTGCTGCTTTGTGCCAACCACTTGAAATGAGATCGCCATCAGCTGACAATCCTCTGATTCCATACCAATACTTTGATCCAGCCTCTACGCCCAAATCGGTAAATGACCCAGCTTCGGTGGCCGTGTGGATTAGATTGTTATTAGTCATAGCAGTGATATCTGGTTTAGAATCGGAAGTGCATTTGATTCTATGAATGTGAGACTCTGCAACACCTTCATTCGTCGACCATTTTAGTTCGATAGCACTTGCTGTCATTGATTTTCGCGAAATCCATGCTGCTGCTGGATTACTAGTTGCTTTAGATTTCTGCCCACTGTAAGGTCGTATTGGATTGGCCAGTTCTGGCTGTTTACTTGTACCAACAAACGTATCGGGTACACTCGAGGTAGAATTTTGGTTGGTAGTTTGCTTATTCAAAGAGGTGTAGGTGACAACTCCAGCTCCTCCTATTAAGAAAATAGCAGGTATAAGCAGTCGATAAGGGATTTGATTATTGTTCATATAAGTAGTACTTTTGCTACACCTATTGTACCGTAAACATGGGTAGCTTAGCCAATCAAAAAAGTTGTACTTACATACTGCGAGACATAGAAGAATCAAAATTATACACTACTAACGCGAGTTGTATGAGGTTCTAATAGAGTTCACGACGCGGAGCAAGTAAAAAAGTCCCATCAAATGGGGCTTTTTTGTGACTGGGAATAGGACGTTGGAACCGATGGTATAATGCCAGCATGAACAAACTCGATACAAAATACAATAACCTTCTTGATTTTGCCAGAAGCAACGACGAGATACTTGGAGTTGTTTTGGGTGGTTCACGCAGTAAAGGAATAAAATTTGTAACAGAGAAATCTGATTATGATGTTTATGTAGTTTATAGTGAAGATGCATCAGAAGTAACGAAGCAAGAAATCGACAGTTTTATATCGAACGATTTCGAAGTTTTTGCAATGTCACTCAAAGGCTTCGATGAGTATGGAATCTCAGGCAGTGAAACACACTGGGAGCGATACAATTTCGCACACAATAAACCTGTAATTGATAAGACAGGGGAAATAGAGGAGCTTCTGAAAGAAAAGAGTCAAATACCGCTTGACCAAAGAAAGGATTTTATAGAAATGTCATTGGATGCATATGTCAATCAAGTTTATAGGTCAGCAAAGAATTTTAGAGATGGAAATAAAATAGGGGGACACTTAGATGCATTAGAGTCGCTACCATTTCTGATGGATGCCTTGTACGCTCTCGAGGGACGTGTAAAGCCGTATAATAAGTATTTCGAATGGGAATTAAAAAATTATCCATTGGCTCACCTATTTGGATCAACTGATGAGTTTGTTGCTGATTATTTAGAAATTGCTAAAACAGGGGACATTGACACCCAGGGCAAAATTTTCAGTGAGATGAAGAAACTATTTGAAGAGAGTGGCTACAGTAACATCACTAAAGGATGGAATGGATATTACTTCGTAGGCTGAAAACAGGTTCCAACCTAATCCCACTCAGGAAGTAACGAAATCAACCCCTTTGTGCCAACTGGCGGATAAGGGGTTTTTCGATACCTCTCAAATGACGCTTCTGTTATAGTAGGAGAACAGATTAAATATTACCAATTATGTCACTCAAAGTCTGTGTTCTGATTGCATCTATCAGTCAAGTCATCGCTGCTATCTATCTTAGTGGAGCGACTTTTCAAGATACTGAGAGAATATTTCCAGTCTTTATCCAGCCTGCTGACTGGGCATTTAGTATCTGGGGACTTATCTATACACTCTCCATCGTTTATGGCGTGTATCAGATTATTCCCAAACATGACAACGCATTATTAAGGGCGACACGAAAACCTGCGCTAGTAGGTTTTGTGGGGTCTGGTGTATGGCTCTATTTTGCTGGGATGAGCAATGCTCTTGTCTGGCTGACAATACCGACACTATTTGCAATGGCGTTTGCATTTACAAGAGTTGTGAACACCGAGGGGATAGGTAATAATATGACCACAAATTTTTCCAAGAATATTCTTTTGCCATACGCTGCATGGACAGGTACTGCCTGTTGGATAAATATACAAGCGATACTTGTGGAAAAAAATATTATTACAAACGTATCCACAAATAACATCAGCAATGCAATCCTCTTTGTGGGCATAGTCAGCTTCACACTTTATTATTTCCATAAAACTAAATACAGTATCTGGTATGGAGGTGTGATCTTGTGGGCATCTATTGGTGTTATATCAGCAAACATATCAGAAGGAAGTATGGTTTTTGCAGGTGCAGCAGGACTATGTGCTCTTGTCGTATTTTGGATGATGATCAAAAATACCAGCTATTAGAAACTTTTGATAATAGCCTTGACAGAGTTTAATATTTAGAGTAGAATATAAATTATTATAATGAGTTTGCATCAGTAGTTTAGTCGAACTTTTCTTTTTGCTAAATAGAGTTATATTATTTTATCAATTATTAAAAAACCAATGGCAACAGGAAAAATCTCACGTTTGACCGATAAAGGTTTCGGATTCATCTCTATTGAAGGAGTTGAAAAAGATCTCTTTTTCCACGCAAACGAACTGCAGGATGTTGATTACAACGAACTTCAGGAAGGTGATGTGCTTGAGTTTGATATCACAGACAGTGATAAAGGACAAAACGCAACAGGTGTTACGCGAGTGTAACTTTAAAAACAACTCCACTTTGGTGGGGTTGTTTTTTGATTGTCTGAAAAGCACTTACAGTCTCTTGATGAGGAAAAGCTAAAGAGCGAAATATGGCTCAAAGCAAAGTCCTATAGAGAAAAGGTAGTTGGTCTACTTGTATAGGAATTTTTTGTTTTAGGAAGCATATAAGGTTCGGATAGCGTCCACGACCCGGAGCTAGCAAAAGAGTTTCATCAAATAGGGTTTTTTTCGTGACAGGAAATATGACGTTAGAGTCGCTGACATATCAAGGAGAACAAATAAAAACGTCAACTACCAAGAGGTGATAATTGACGTCACTCCTACGAGGAGGAGCTGTGGTTAGGAGTCGTTTTTCAGGATTACACTGGGTTGAGATGTCAAAACATCTGCAACTGTCAGGGTGCCAGACTTCCATTTTCTGATATTTTCTTCGTTGAGACCTACTCGATCAGTGATCATAGCCTCTGCTTCGGTAATGCCCTGCTCAGCAAGCAATTTTTCAAGATTTTCAGACATCGGCTCAAGCTCTGCAATCAGTCCTTCGAGAATGCTAGCTGCCCTGCCAAGGTCTACGTTAGTAACTTCACCCATCTTTTCAGCGAAACCATTTGCCATGGAGTGCTTTAGAAAGCGAATTTTGCTATCTGCCAAGACCTGTAATGTGATCGGCGTTTCAAGAAGATCTGCCAAGACTACAACAGAGTCTTTCAAGAAAGGTTTCACAACTCCCATTATGGGGCCGCCTGCCTCGACTTCATCTTTGAACCTTGGATCTTTGAGGACTGCTTCCCAAACATCTCGGCCGGTTATGGATGTTCCTACCAGTTCACCAGTTGCACTTTTCATTCGTTTTCTCCAGGTTGGGTACAAAATAACATGAGATAATTCTCAGAAATAATAATACACTAAATAGTACATACTGTCAATATTTGTGTCGAAATAGGTTCCAACCTAGTCCCATTGCGGAAGCCAGCAAAAAAGTCCCATTTAATATGGCTTTCCTCATGTATGGGAATAGGAGTTTGAAACCTGTATACTACAGGTATAATAATCTGAGTCAAAGTACATGGGAATATCATTAGGAGAAGCATGCGCGCGAGGCGCTATGGAGCAGGAGAGTTTAGATGAATTATGTAATCCTGACGGTACTATCAAGAAGCAAGGGGAAACCACAACATTCTCAATAAAAGACTCTGACATATCATATACTGTTAGTAATACTTTCTTATATATAGTATTTTCTCTGGCTTTAGTTATCTTGCTATTTTTAGCCTTTATAGCAGTAAAATTCCTTGTTAGAAAAGCAAGAAATAAAAAATAGGTTCCAACATCATCCTACTCAAGAAGTAAATAAACACCTACTTGAAGTGATATTTTTTCGTAGCTGGTAATAGGACACTAGACCCTCTGGTATAATTAGCTATCATAAAATTCAAAAAAATTATGAAAGCTTTTTTCGCACTTTTTCTTGCGGCATTCATCCTCTCGTCTTTTAACTTACTAATTCGCCAGCAGTCTTTGATGTATGGGGATCAGGCACAGGTCGTTGCACGACTTGGATTAGCGTTCCTCATGCTTTTATTATTTCTCCTATACAGGAAAAGTTCATTTCACATCCCCAAAATCAAAATAGTAAATGTAATATGTTTGGCATTAAGTTCAGCTTTGATGATTGCACTTATTACAATTGCAATCAATCAGGGTAAGATTGCGAATGCCATTTTTGTGACGTATGCCGGAACACTGACGACATCATTTTTCATAGGCACTTTTTACTTTAAAGAAAAAGTCACAAAGCAAAAATTCTTTACATTGTTTCTTGTGGTTAGTGGTATTGCTATTCTACTACAAGAAGTAGCCATGCTAAGCGTGGCAGTTCTCACGGCTCTTGCATCAGGCTTTTTCGGAGGACTAAGGAATGCTATCCGCAAGACTTTAGGTGAAGTCGATAGTAATACCCTTCTTTTTTACCAGCTAGGTATAGGTACGATTTTTATGATTGCCATGTTATATGTGCATAGTGGCGATGTATTCCGAGAAGTGAGTATTCAGGGTGCTCTTGTGACAGCGCTATTTGCGGTACTTGTAATCATTGTTGGGCGGTTACTTCTATATGGATTTCAAAATGCTGACCTATTCATTAGCACTGTTATTGTCACATCTGAGATTCTGATCACAATTGTACTAGCTTATGCGTTCTATTCAGAGATGCCAGAAAAATATGAGCTAATTGGAGGAATGCTAATATTTTTGGCAGGCGTAGTTGGTGCTGCGCCTAAGAATATACTAGAGAAACTACCCTTTAGTCTCGACAAGAGGTTCCAATAGAGTTCATGACACGGAGCTAGTATAAAAGTCCCATAAAATTTGACAATTTTCGTGGCTGGTAATAGGACACTAGACCCTCTGGTATAATTGATCCATGAACAGAGAAAAAATTTTGGATGGCGGGCAATCTGGCAGCAAGGTTGTGCAGATAGGAGATACCATAAGAAAACAAGAATCAGAAAATTCG
>CALIRC010000029.1 GCA_938044295.1 Minisyncoccota bacterium | reverse complement strand
GAACCATACCTTACCTATAGTGAGTGAAAAACGTAGATTTTAACGACAAAGTACACCAAATGTGTAAGTCCTAAAAAAATAAATTTTAACGACATGGTACACCGAGAGCGTAAGTTCTATCTAGACATTCTCCTTGCCTGTCGGACACAGAGAAAGAAGAATACAGGAAGAACACTGCGGTCGCCGCGCGATACACACTTTTCGCCCATGCGTTATAAGTAGTTCATTAAAATACAGATAGTGCTTGCGAGGTACAATAGCATTTAAATCTCGACGTACAGATTCAATACTCTGAGATGTTGTAAGTCCAAGAAGTTTTGCAATGCGAAAAACATGTGTATCAACTGCAACGCTTTCATGCACACCAAAAGCCTTTGACATGACGATAGCAGCAGTTTTCTTTGCGACACCAGGTAAAGTTTGAAGTGAGGTAAAGTCCTGAGGAACCTCTCCACCATAGTCATCAAGCAATCTCTGTCCCAAACCTTTCAAATTCTTTGCCTTATTGCGGTAAAAACCAGTTGAATAAACATCTTTCTCTAAATCTACGATACGAGCAGATGCATAATCATGCGCTGTCTTGTATTTTTTGAAAAGTGATTTCGTCACAGTATTAACACGTTCATCTGTGCATTGTGCACTAAGTGACGTCGCAACGATAAGCTCAAGAGGATTCGACCAATCCAAAAACGGACCTGTTACTGGATACTCTTTTTTCAATCGCGCAATAATCTCTAAAACCTCATTCTCTTTTCGCATAATATGTAGTGAAATAATTGCATTGTGCCAGAAAAACATCAAAAATCAAACATGCATAATCACACAAGTCCTAGTAAAGATAGCCTTTGTGTCGTAATTGCTTATGATACGCAATTGCAAAACGGTGCGCCTCTTCCCGAATCGCTTCAATCGTATCACGATCTTCTATAATCGCCCTACGCACTGGATGCAAGTGCGAGAGAAATAGATCAACTTTTTTACGTGTCGGTCCTTTGGCAACTGCCATAAGACCAATCTTCCGATCCACCTCCAGATCAAGAAAAAGCTTCTCACCCATGTTAAGATGACCTTTTCCACCATCCAAAATCATCACATCTGGTACACCCCAATCATCAAAGTGTCCAATACGCCGCCCAATCACTTCACGCATAGCAGCAACGTCATTTATACCCTCTACAGCCTTCACTTTAAATTTACGGTACGCACGCTTAGATGGCACGCCATCAACAAAAACCACCATAGAAGCCACCATATAGTCACCAGAAATATGCGAAATATCGTACGCCTCTAGACGCACACCAGGAGCACCAAACGATGGCAACTGTTGATCTCTCCGAGACATAAGTGCGATATCGTTAATATGTGTAAGTGCATAAATCTGTTTTTTACACACATCCGCCTCTTCAAAAGCTTGGGTTCGAGCATGGCGTCGCATCTCCACTTCAAGATTCTTCAAAATCTTCTTCTTATGACCTGTAAGAAAAAGGGAGATATTACGCATGTTTCTACGGTAATCAGATTTACTAATGCCGCCATCATATGGACCAGGACACATTCCGATCTGATAATCCAGACAACCTTTTTCACTGTGCTCTGTACGGTTATGGAAAGGAAAGATACGTCGAATAATTTTAAGAGCAATATTCATCTGTTCCTTGGAAGTATACGGACCAAACATCTTCCCGCGCTTGTATTGAGGCGTTTGAAATTTCTTTTTGATAAAATCTGTTTGCCGCAAAATAACAACACGCGGAAAATCTTCATAAGTAATCACAAAATAGCAATAACTTTTATCATCTTTACCATCAATATTATATTTAGGCTGGAACTTTTTGATAAGAGCAGCCTCCAAAATAAGTGCCTCCAACACACTATCAGTTTCGCGTACCTCGATCTGGACAGTCTGATCTACAAGTAATTTCATACGATATCCACGACTTTTCTCCTCTTGTCCACTAAAATATTGCCGCACGCGAGCTCGAAGTGATGTCGCCTTCCCTACATAGAGAACCTGATTTTTCGCATCACGATAAAGATACACTCCAGGCGATTGTGGGAGTTCTTTAATCCTCTGCAATGCATCAGCTTTTTTCATAAAAAATATTGTGATAGAAACAAACAACAGGTATGAACAAAAAGAACAAAATCACAAGAAATACACTAGAAATTATCGTATGAGGACGTATGCACTTAAGCGTAATGTGAAACAAAATCAAGGATTTTCACGAGCCATATACTGGCTATGATAAGTAAAAAACGTAGATTTTAACGACAACCAAGTGCGTAAGTCCTAAGTATAACAAAACAGTTACGCTAGAGAGAAAGAAACATGGTAACATGCAAACACATATATATCGTATAATACTACAATGAAAAGAAAATACGCCACAGCACTGCTAATCGCAACAATAGTCACCCTAGGGACGCTCTATGGAATAAAACTAAATACGAAACCATCGTATAGTATTGCCATCATAACAGACATCGACCACTGCCAAACAAGGAATGCAGTATCAAAAGAACATCTTTTAAAAATTGGGGAAAGCATGAAAACAAACAATGCAAAAACACTCATCTCTTTAGGCGACAACATCTCACACAGGCTCGGAACATGCTCCGAAACGGCAAAAAAAGACTTACAGCACGTCGTAGAAGCGCTACGTACATTCGGGGACGATACGCACTTCGTCCTAGGAGATCATGACATCGAAAGTTCCATAGATTCAGTGACACTCTGGCAAGAATTAACACATAAAAGTCTAAACAACGCAAAAAATTTCTACAGCTTCGACAGAGATGATATACACATTATTATCCTAGATACCATACTCGGCGGCGATCAAATGTCACCATCTTGCAAAGTTGACGAGACATGTCTTGCACTTAAAGAATCCGATATCGAAGCATATGAGAAGTACAAAGACCGTGTAAGTCTCACACGAAAAAGCGACATGAGAGACAAAGGAAGAATTGGTGAACAACAACTAAAATGGCTAGAAAATGATCTCATGACCACAGAAAAAGAAAAAATTCTTATACTCTCAGATCACCCACTTTTCCCACTGACAACACATCGCAAATCCTACGAAATTATCAAACAAAAAGAAGTGGAAAACATCCTACAAAAATTTAGCAAAACGAAAAAGATTGTAGCTGTAAGTGGCGAAGCCCACATCTGGCACCATGAAAAACGCGGCGATATTGACTACTACATCCTCGATGAACATAAAAAACAAGACGCGTGGGCAATGCTGACCTGGGGAAATGAACCAGTTGTCACTCCATATCAAAATGATATAAAAATGACACCACTAGGGAAAAATTAATCACGATATCCAATATCTACTTTTTGGCTAAAATAGACTTCAAAAAGGCACCAGTTGCACTTTCTTTGTGGTATTTTGCAATCTCTTCCGGTGGACCGCTCACAACCACACGACCACCACCTGCACCACCCTCAGGTCCCATATCAACAATCCAATCAGCTGATTTAATCACGTCCATATTATGCTCGATTACAACAACTGTATTGCCAAGGTTGACAAGGCGCTGCAAAACTTCTAAAAGCTTCTCCACATCAGCAAAATGCAATCCTGTGGTTGGCTCATCAAGAACATACAATGTATTACCTGTAGCTTTCTTAGAAAGCTCTGTTGCCAGTTTCACCCGCTGCGCTTCACCACCACTGAGTGTTGTAGCACTCTGACCTAAATGAATATAACCAAGACCAACATCTTGGAGCGTTTGTACAACCTGCGAAATTCCAGGATACGCCTCAAAAAAATCTACCGCTTCATTTACAGTCATGTCAAGAACATCCGCAATCGTCTTTGAACGGTACTGTACTTGTAACGTCTCAGAATTATATCGTTTCCCTGCGCAAACATCGCAGGGCAAATACACATCCGCCATAAACTGCATTTCGATCTTCAGATAACCCTCACCTTCACAGTTGTCACAACGACCACCTTTAACATTAAAACTAAACCGTCCAGGTTTATATCCGCGAGCTTTTGCCATCTTCGTCGCCGCAAAAAGTTCCCGAATCGGTGTAAACATACCTGTATACGTTGCTGCATTAGAACGAGGCGTACGACCAATCGGTGTCTGATCGATCATAATAACTTTATCGATATACTCCAATCCAGTAATTTCTTTATGGTTTCCAGGTCGAGTCAATGTACGCATAACCTTATGCGCAGCACCTTTATAAAGAATATCTTCCACGAGGGTACTCTTACCACTGCCACTAACACCTGTCACAACACTAAAAAGACGAAGTGGAAAACTCACATTCACTCCCTTCAGATTGTGTTCATTAGCACCCCTGATCGTTAGCATCTTCTTATTAGCAACACTGCGCCGCTCCTCTGGCACAGGAATTTTCTTCGCGCCACACAGATACTGCGCCGTGAGTGATTTTTTATTCTTGAGCACTTTCTGAGGTGTGTCTGCTGCCACGATCTGACCACCATGTTTACCTGCACCAGGACCAATGTCGACAAGAAAATCTGAAGCCATCATCGTTTCTTCATCATGCTCAATAACAACCACAGAATTACCTAAATCTCTAAGGTGCAGGAGTGTCTCCAAAAGTCGCGCATTATCCCGCGCATGCAAACCAATCGACGGTTCGTCCAAGATATAAAGCACACCAACAAGCTGCGAACCGATTTGACTGGCAAGACGAATGCGCTGCGACTCCCCACCACTAAGTGTGTGAGCACTACGCGAAAGAGAAAGATATCCCAGCCCAACTTTCGCAAGGAATGTCAGTCGACTGATAACCTCACGCACAATCTGCTTCCCGATAAGTTGCTGCGTTTCATTGAGATCAAGCGTAGAGAAAAAAGTACACGCATCTGTAATCGTCATCTGCGCAACCTGATCAATATTTTGTTCTCCCACACGAACCCAGAGCACCTCACTACGAAAACGACTGCCTGTACATTCCGAACATGGTTTTTGCGACATGTATTGTTCGATATCTCGACGCACACTATCACTATCTGTCTTACGGTAACGATCAGAAAGAAATCCTACAATACCACGCCACGTCACATCAAACTTCCACACACTCCCCTTGGCACTACGAAGCTTCACAGGAATTTCGTCAGGCTCTTCATTACCGTAAAGAAGAATATGCATCTTATTCTCAGGAATATCCTTAAGACGCATATTATCTGGAATATGATAATACTGCAGTATAGCGTGAAAAATCCCACCATAATAACTACTCTTTTTTTTGTTACTCCACGGCAACACGCCACCAGATGCAATTGTTTTGTCAGGATCATCAATGACGAGGTCTGCATCAATTTCTTTTTTCGTACCCAAACCTTCACATGCACTACAGGCTCCATACGGAGAATTAAAAGAAAAGAGTCGGGGTTCTAGGTCGGGAAAAGCTATATCTCCATGTTCTGCGCAAGCAAGTTTTTGATTAAACCGCGCAACAGAGAGATCCTTTTTATTCTTCGCACCCTTCTTCACCTTAGTACTTTTCTTCGTAGTTGTCTTTCCAGAAGTATCAGATAATTTTACTGTCACAAGACCATCCGCAAGCTTAAGAGAGATCTCCACAGCCTCAAAAAGTCGAGAGAGATCATCAGATTTTGTAGAAACTTCGTCAACAACAATATCAATATCATGTTTTTTATGTCGTGCAAGAACGATATCATCAGAAGCATCCAAGGGAAATTTCTCGCCATTAACATATGCATCCTGAAATCCGCGATCCCACATATCACTCAACAGTTTAAGATACGTTCCCTTACGTGAACGTACAACAGGAGCACAAATCTCTACATCTTTACCACCACCAAAATCTATAATCTGTGACACAATCTCATCCGTAGAAAGTGCTGTAATCGGTTCCGAACATTCTGGACAATACGGCGTTCCAATTTTGGCATAAAGTAATCGCAAATAATCCTGAATTTCAGTCACTGTACCAACAGTCGAACGAGGATTGTGCGAAGTCGTTTTCTGATCAATAGAAATAGCAGGTGAAAGCCCTTCGATAGTATCTACATCAGGCTTATCCATCTGACCAAGAAACTGTCGCGCATAACTCGAAAGAGACTCCAAGTACCGTCGCTGCCCTTCTGCAAAAATTGTATCAAAAGCTAGTGTAGACTTCCCACTCCCAGAAAGTCCTGTAAAAACAACAAAAGAATCCCGCGGAATCGTGAGATTCACATTCTTAAGATTATGTTCACGAGCACCTTTGATCACAATCTGATTTTCTGTTTGATGTTGTTTGACCATAGATCAAAATAGAGTAGCGAAACAATAGTACTTCATTATAGTGCAAAGCAAGCAAAAAGAAAAGAGATTATAACACTCAAAAAAATGTACGATAGAGGATATCAGTGCGACCTTCAATTGGAGAACTTACGCACGTGAGTATAATTTTAGGCAAAATCAAGGCTTTTCATGAGCCATAATCTACCTATGGTGCATGAAAAACGGAGATTTTAACGACAAAGTACACCAAGTACGTAAGTCCTAAATTGTATAAAGATCTTTCCATTTACGTGTTTAAAACCACAAAAAAAACGCTAATATGCACTTCTTTGTGATTTCTATAAGACACATATATCCATGACAAGAAAAAATGTGAGAATCCCGCCACTACTTCAAACGTCGAATTTCTTTGATTTCATCACGTATAAGCGCTGCTTTTTCAAAGTCCATTTCTTTTGCGGCCTTCTTCATATCAGCCTCTCTTTGCTTAAGAAATGCATCGATATTTTCTAAGCTTGCAAGATCGACAAATTCTTTCGTCGTTTCTGGTTTAATCTCGTGATCGACAATCGAGGCAATATTTTTAAGTATCGTTTGAGGTGTAATTCCATGCTCCTTATTATAAGCCTTCTGAAGATCACGACGGCGATTCGTCTCATCAATTGCCTTTTTGAGAGAACCTGTAATCGTATCAGCATACAAAAGCACACGACCATCAACATTACGCGCTGCACGACCAATAGTCTGAATAAGTGACGTCTCACTTCTCAGGAAACCCTCTTTATCAGCATCCAAAATAGCCACAAGAGAGACTTCTGGAAGATCAAGCCCCTCACGAAGGAGATTCACACCAACAAGCACATCAAAAACACCCTTACGTAAATCCTCCAAAATCGTAATGCGATCAAGAGTATCCACATCACTATGGAGATACTTAGATTTCACATCATTTTCTGCGAGAAAAGCACTGAGATCTTCAGCTTGCTTCTTAGTAAGGGTAGTGATTAATACTCGTTCATTATTTTTAAGCGTAACTGTAATCTCCTCCATCACATCTTTGACCTGTGTTTGTGTCGGACGGATAATAAGCTCAGGATCCAAAAGTCCAGTTGGACGGATAATTTGCTCCACAATTTTTTCTTGTGTAGCTGCTTCATACTTACTTGGTGTCGCACTGACAAAAATGGTTTGCGGCATACGCTTCTCAAACTCTTCAAAATTAAGCGGCCTGTTTTCAATAGCGCTCGGCAACCGAAAACCATGATCGACAAGGTTAATCTTACGCGCACGATCACCACTATACATCCCACCGATCTGCGGAATCGTCACATGACTCTCATCGATCACCATAAGAAAGTCCTTTTCATCAAAATAGTCAATAAGGGTATACGGAGCTTCACCAGGCTTACGACCAGTAAGATACATCGAATAATTCTCAATACCCTGGCAATAGCCTAACTCTTTCATCATTTCGAGATCCATCTTAACGCGCTGCTCAAGTCGCTGTGCCTCAAGAAGCTTATTCTCTTTTTTAAACTGTTTAAGTGTCTGCGTTAGTTCCGCTTTAATTTTCCCAACAGAAGATTTAAGTAGTGGTTCTGGCACCACAAAATGTTTAGCAGGATAAATAAGCGCTTCCTCCAAGTCAACACGTTTCTCACCAGAAACAATATCGATCTCCATAATACGCGAAATAACTTCACCCCGCATCATAATACGCACAATAGCCTCACGACCAGCCGGCACGATCTCAATCGTTGGTCCTACAGCGCGAAATTTTCCACGTGTAAGAATATCACTGCGCTCATAATGCTGTTCGACAAGTTGTACAAGAAGTTCCTCTCGATTAAGATGATCACCCACACGAAGTGCAATCATACTGTCACGATAAAAATTTGGTGAACCCAAACCATAAATACACGAAACACTGGCAACGATAATCACATCTTTACGTGTAAGAAGTGCAGCAGTTGCTGCATGACGAAGCCGATCGATCTCCTCATTGATCTGCACCTCTTTTTCAATATATGTATCACTTGCACGTACATACGCCTCTGGTTGATAATAATCATAATAAGAGACAAAATATTCCACAGCATTTCTAGGGAAAAACAAACGAAATTCCTGCACCAGCTGAGCTGCAAGTGTTTTATTATGAGCAATCACAAGTGTGGGCTTCTGCACGTTTTGAATCACATTTGCCACAGTAAAAGTCTTCCCAGAACCCGTCACACCAAGAAGTGTTTGATTTTGAACGCCAGAAGAAAGACCCTTCGTAAGAGATGCGATTGCTGCAGGCTGATCCCCAGCTGGCGTATAATCAGAATTAAGTTCAAATTTCTGCATAAACAGTATAGAGAGGACTTCCTCACTTTAGTGCAATGTGAGGCACAAACACTACTTTTTCTGTAAGGCGTACAGACGTACGTCGTCAGAAAAAGGAGAGTTTGTAACGAAGCAGTGTGCAAAAGTGAGGAAGTCCAAATAGAAAATCAATACACTTAAGTTTATCACATTCAAAAAACAAGAGAATGTGCAGCACTGAATAGTTAGAGTTTACACACGTGAGTATAGTTTAAGGCAAAATCGAGGCTTTTCACGAGCCATAGTCTTACCTATGGTGAGAAAACATAGATTTTAACACAAAGTACACCAAGTGCGTGAGTCCTATAGTAACATAGCAGAACGATTACTTGCCACAAAGTGCATTCCACGCTATACTGTTGTCGCTAGTAATACATGGAGAGAAAAATTGTATAGCACAAACATTAAAAGTGATGACCTAGACTGGAATGCTGAAGAAATCCAAAAGAAGTGGCGCAAAAAGTACAATATACACAAACGCCACACAAAAATTCACGCAAAACTCTTTAAGATGATGAAAAATGTGCAACGATGCACATCAAATCCAGACGAAAAGAAAAAACGCATCAAGAGAATAGCGTGTATTGCACAACAAATAATTGAGATTCCAAAGGTACCCTACACAGCAAAAGAATCAAAAGCGAGAAACGTACTAAACATTCAAAGAAGCGTGAGCTTATTCAAAAGCGAAAGCTGGGTAAGAGCAAATCATAAAATGAAACGTGATGCAGAGGAAGCGTACGCTGAAATAGAAGAGATGTGCACGATCCTCTCAAGAGAAGCTTCTATCACAACACATTTAAAGCTTGCAAATTTTGCAAAGAAGCGCAAATAAGAAAAAAAGTAAACAAAACGCAAGAATCGCAAATCTACAAGAGCTATCCACAATCGTGAATAGCTCTTATACTTTATAAAACGTGATATAAACCTTGAAATGCACAGGATCCTTTTTTAATACAAATACCTCATAAGGAGTGAGATGGTTCAATCTCTTCCTCGGACGATGATTCAAGTTAATCTAAGAAAAACTATTGACGAATAAAGGAAAATTTACTATACTACAGCCACAAACTAAAAGTCCATTGTATCCCGCCTACAAATAATTCTTCCAAATTGTGAGAAAAAAAATAGGATAGGATGCATACGTTTTCACTGCGAAAACCTGGATTTATGGTTTCGCGGTTTTTTAATTCATTTGATACGGAAAGTGACTGTACTGTGCATCACTAATAAAAAGTACTGCATTACCATATCAATAACATTTTGGAAAAGTATGGAATACGAACTAATGTTTCTTATAGCCGACAGCAAAAAAGAAGAGCTTGCAAAGATCAAATCTGACATCGACAATATTGTCACAAAAGCAGGCGGAACAAAAAAAGGTGACAACATCGAGTTTGAACGCAAATTAATGTACGAAATCAAACACAACTGGCGTGGCATCTACGTCACAAGTCGTTTTACCACACCAAATAAAGATGAGAAAAAAGAAGATGACAAAGACACTGTCGCAGAAATCACAAGGCAACTCAATCTCCACAAAGACCTCCTACGATATATTATCGTAGATGCCAAAGAACTTCCTCCGCTAGAATCATTTGTGCAAACATCAGAAAAAGCACAAATGGAAGACAAAAAAGTACTCAAGGAAAAAGGAGAGAAAATTGATGGTAAACTAGAAAAGGTTCTCAATATCTAGAAAAATAGATTATAGACCAAAGAACATAAAACAAACAGTTAACAATACGATTATGAACGTCAACAAAGCAACCATTGTCGGACGCCTGACACGCGACCCTGAAGTACGCACAACCAATGCAGGTCAGAGCGTAACCAGTTTTGGTCTTGCAACGAATCGCACGTGGAAAGGAAATGATGGCGAAAAAAAGGAAGAGACAGAATTTCACAACATCGTTCTCTGGGGTCGGCTAGCAGAAATAGCAGGCCAATACCTCACAAAAGGACAAGAATGCTATATCGATGGACGATTGCAGACACGGACATACACTGGAAAAGACGGCGTAGAACGTCGCGCAACAGAAATCGTAGGAGAAAACATGCAAATGGGATCTCGTGCAGGTGGCGGAGCACCTGGAGGTAGCACATCAGCTCCACGTGCAGCTTCACAAGCAGCACCCGCAGCTGCTGCAGCTGCACCAGTAGCAGCATCACAAATCCCAGAAGAAGAAATTCCTACCATTAACCTTGAAGAAGAGGAAGAAGTCAAAATCGAAGACGTTCCTTTTTAAGAATTGATAACAATGCCACTGTTACAGACATTTTCTGACAACGACCTCCCAATAACTGATGACATATTACTATTTACTAAACACTAAGACTACACACATGCCTAAACGAAAAATCCGTATCGGCGATGATACATATGACACCCTAGACTACAAAGACGCAGTATTTCTGAGAAAGTTCCTAAACTCACAAGCAAAAATCTACGCGCCAAAACGCCACCGATTAGATGCCTACTCACAACGCCAAATTGCACGCACAATCAAACGCGCAAGACACATGGCATTACTCCCATATACAACAAAATAAAAAAAACATCTCGACCACACGTCGAGATGTTTGTCTTACACTCTTTAGAACTCCACACGTCATTAAGCAACACGTAACTATGCTAAACATATCTGACATCAAAACTGGTAAAAAAATCGTCCTAGATGGACAGCCTTTTACAGTAACCTATCATGAACATTCAAAAACTGGTCGTGCAGGCGCTGTACTCAGAACAAAGATCAAAAACCTCGCCACAGGTGCTGTACAAGAAAAAATCTTTCACGGATCAGACAAAGTAGAAGAAGCTGACATAACAAAAAGTAAAGCACAATTCCTCTACAAAGAAAACGAAGACTATCATTTCATGGACCTAGAAACCTACGAACAAGGATCAGTCAGCACGGAAGCGCTAGGTAATGTCCCACAATTCCTCACTGAGGGAGTAGAAGTCATGATGCTAAACTACAATGGAAACCCGATAAATGTAGAGCCGCCCATAAAGGTAACGCTGAAAGTAACAGAGGCACCTCCTGGTATAAAAGGCGATACATCATCCGGAGGCGACAAACTCGTCACCACAGAAACAGGATTTAAAGTAACAACACCACTTCATGTAAATACCGGAGACAAAATTATCGTAAACACCGAATCAGCAACCTACGTCTCCAAAGAATCCTAGTTATACCATCTCCAAATAACCAGCCTACATTAAGTGTGCTCTCTCGTGAGCGAGACATCTGCCACAGATGCGCAGTGTGTCTAAACCCATAAGCAGCTGTGGTAGGTGTCGCAGCCGCGAGAGTGTGCACTTGGGTGTTGGGTGGTTATTTGGAGATGGTATGAGATCCTTCCCAACAAAAAAAACCACCAAAGGTGGTTTTTTCTATGAATGGAAATCCGAAGTCCTAAAGAAGTCCAGCCATATTAAAGAAGGTCATAGCCATAGCAGGGACAAGAGCGAGAAGGACAGCAAATTGTGCTTC